>CALJNY010000001.1 GCA_937981515.1 uncultured Collinsella sp.
AGGCCTGTGCTTTGCTGTTGGGCTGGGGCTCCATCGCTCCCTGGTATGAAGAAGGGGAAAAGCCCTCGCCCAGTTACTATCCCACCAAGTACCAGACCCTGCCGCGTGACGCGGCGGGTTATACCACCTTTGACGGCCGTCGGTTCGATCGCGGGCACGCGACTGCCGAGGGCGATGTATGGGAACTGCCGTGCGGCGAGGCCGAATTCCTTGCACGCGAGCGCTCGCACACCTATTTGGGCCAGGGCTTTGTCAAGCGTGCCTTTATGCTGCTTGCAGGCATTATCGTCAATATCCTGACGGGCTTTTTGCTCCTTATGAGCATCTATTCCATCGCAGGTGTCACGGTGCCGGTGGATACCAATGTGATCGGCCAGGTTGACGAAGGCTCGGTTGCCGCAGCGGCGGGAATCGAGGGCGGCGACGCGATCCTTTCGGTCGACGGAGTATCGTGCTCTACTTGGATGGACGTATACGATGCTATCGGCAAGGCTGCCGGTAAGGACGATATCGCCATCGAGTACGAGCGTGACGGTAAACAGCATACGACCACGGTTGCGCTCAAAGAGGACGAGCGCCTAGGTGTGTATGCCTCTACGCAGGTGGTCCGTTTAGACCCCATCACGTCGGCTCGCCTGTCGTTCTCCTATGTCGTGCAGACAGCGGAGGGTGTGATGCGCCTGCTCCAGCCGCAACATACGATGGAGATTCTCGATCAGTCCTCTTCGATCGTGGGTATTAGCGTTATGTCCTCACAGGCTGCTGCTGCCGGCCCTGCCACGTTCCTTTCGTTTGCCGCCCTCATTTCGTTCTCGCTCGGCTTTATGAACCTGCTGCCCATCCCGCCGCTCGATGGCGGCAAGCTGGTTATCGAGATCATTCAGAAGATTGCGGGCCGCGAGCTGCCGCTCAAGGTCCAGACGATTGTGAGCTATGTGGGCATCGCGCTCTTTGCGCTGCTGTTTGTCTATATGCTTCGTTCCGACATCCTTCGATTTATTCTGTAGGGGAGTGTTTGGATTGTCTTTATCCCATCCTTTGCCGCGCGAGCTGACGCGCCCCGTATATGTGGGCGGCGTGCAGATCGGTGGTGGCGCGCCGGTGGTGGTCCAATCCATGACCTGCACCGATACCGCCGACGCCCAGGCAACGCTTGCTCAGGTTCGCGCCTTGGCACAAGCCGGTTGCGATATCGTGCGCGTGAGTGTGCCCACCGAGGCCGCGCTTGAGGGTTTCCGCACCATCTGTGTCGAGTCTCCGGTGCCGATCGTTGCCGATATCCACTTTAACCACAAGCTGGCCATTGGTGCCGTTGAGGCCGGTGCCGCCAAGCTCCGCATTAATCCCGGCAACATCGGCGATTGGGCCAAGGTCGATGCCGTGATCGATGCTGCGGGCGCTGCCTGGTGT
>CALJNY010000002.1 GCA_937981515.1 uncultured Collinsella sp.
ATGAGGTGGGCCAGCACGTCGTAAAAATCCGTGGCGGCCAGCAGAGCCAGGGAGATGATCTTGCCGAACTTGTTCCAGTTGAGGCCCTCGGCTGCTTCCTCAGCCTGCTGAGGAATGGTGTCGAAACCGGCGTAGAAGAACGGAGTCAGAACCAGGACCGACACGATGCCGGCGAACAGGCTGGTGCTCTCGGTAGCGGCCTTGCCGCCGCCAGCGCCGGTGACCCGGGAGAACACGGGCATGGCGTTGTCCGGCGAGCCGGTGAACAGCGAGACGCCCATGGCGAGCAGCATGCCGCAGAGCAGAGCCTTGGTCAGGAAGGCCTGGAGCTTGGCGGCCGAGCTAGCGCCGCGGAAGTTGAGGAAGATGACGTAGACTGCAAAGCCGAGCGCGATCAGCGTCGGGAACAGGTAAACGTCGGCCCCCAGTATGGTGTAGAGCTTGACGGCGCGCAGCCACTCAAGGCCGGGCAGGCTGCCGAACATCTCGGACACGAGGGTCGAAATGGCGATGGCCTCCCACGGGCACAGGATGCCGTTGCCCAGGGCCAAAAGCCATCCGGTGATGTAGCTCAGCGTACGGCCAAAGCTACGATCGACATACTCGACAATGCCGCCCGAGATGGGGATAGCAGCCGTGAGCTCACCGAAAACAGCTCCGACGGGCACGAGGAAGATTGCACCCAAGAGGAATGCGATCATAGCGGGAACGGGACCGCCGCCCACGACCATCCAGTCGCCGACCTGCAGAACCCAACCGGTACCGATGATGGCACCGAAACCGATGGTGAAGAAGTTCCAGAGCGAAAGCGTTTTCTTCATGCCGCCGTTATCCTCGACTGCAACTTCTGCGTTCTTGTCCGCCATTGTTCCCCTCCTTTCCTGTTTGACGCCCTTGGCGTCACCCCTTGCGCGGTCCGTTTTGCCGCGCGCTTTTATTCCGTGGCTTTAAGATACGGCCTTGGCGCAGCAGCGCCGCTCGCAGCTCGACCGAAGGCAGAACTGCAAAACGAGCGGCACCGTTTTTGGGACGAACGGCGGGAGACGTCATTCGTCTTGGACGCTTTCATCTTGTCTGCTTTTGAATACCTGTTGCCGTGGCGCTTGGCGCGCGGCGCGGCAACGTTCATACCATTTGTCAGGCTTTTGGCGCACATGCCCATGTGTCGTGCATCTTTTTATGTAGGATAGACAAGTTACACATGAGGCAAGGTGATTCGAATGGCATACGGATACAATGACGGCGACCAACGGCCACAAAGCGTGCGCCTTGCCGGCCGCACCACGCCAACGCCCAGAAGCACCTCCGACAACGACAGCCCGCAGCGCCCCCAAGAGCAGCCCGGGGCTTCTTCGCGGCAACAAAGCCGTACCGTGCAGCAGTCAGACCGCGTGAGTACGAGCACACGCCAACGCCAGACCGACACATCGCAGCCACGCCGCTACGATCGCCGTAAGACCGACTACTACGTCAAGCGCACCTTTTCGCGACCTCAACGCGATCGCGGCAATTCCGCCCCTCACCCCGCGTCGCACACCACAAGCCACGCGCTTCCGGCCCGCCGTCTACGCCTTGCGCTTTGCTCCATCGCCGCCTGCCTCGTCTTTGTGTTTTTGGGATCCTGTATCTCCCACGGATCAGCCGGTCTTGAGCCCACTGCCGAGGACAAGCTGCTTAAAGCTCCCGTCGCGCCCGGTTACTCCTTTGCGTTCTCGACCCCACGCTCGCAATGGCAGGCCGGCACCATGCCCCACATCTACCAAATTGACCCCGCATGGTCGGAGCTGCCCTATGCCGGTGGCACTATTCGCGAAAACGCTTGCGGTCCCACCTGCCTCACCATGGTCTATATCTTTAAGACCGGCCATACCGATAAGACGCCGGTCGATATATGTGCACTGGCCGAAGCCGGCAACTACGCCCCCACTGGTGCCACCGAGTGGTCGTTTATGACAGGCGGTGCGTGGCAGCTGGGGCTCAACGGAGCACAGCTCTATAACGATCGCGAATCGATTACCCAAGCACTTCGCTCGGGTGCGCCCGTCATCGCCGCAGTGCGCCCCGGTACGTTTACCAACGTAGGCCACTACATCGTGCTCTATGGCATCGACGATGCCAACCAGATTGGCGTCTACGACCCCAACTCGGCCAGCCGCAGCGCCCGCCGCTGGGGCGCCGTAGAGGTCCTCAACGAAGTCGAAGCCATGTGGGCCTACTACTAGTCATTGGGGACAGACTTAAATGAGTGGTCATTGGGGGCGCTCTTGTTTGACTAGTCATTTAAGAACGTCCCCAATGACTAGGTGAATAGCAAAAGCCCCGCAGTCGGAGCGGACTGCGGGGCTCATGAAGAGAGGCTAGTTTGTGGGCGCTTTGCCTGGCGCCCACGAGAGAGGCAACAGAGTAGAGACTACTCGTGGATGCGGGTACCGGAGAGGCCGGCCATGGTCTCGGCGGCCTTGTCCAGAGCGCCGATGATGCAGGTGCGGCCCTTGCGGGAACGTGCGAACTTGATGGCAGCGCGGACCTTGGGCTCCATGGAACCCTTGCCGAACTGACCCTCGTCGGCCAGGCGCTCGGCCTCGTCGGCGGTGAGGTCCTCGAGCTCCTCCTGGTTGGGCTTGCCAAAGTTGATGGCGACATGCTCAACGGCGGTCAGCAGGAACAGAACGTCGGCGTCGCAGTCCTCGGCCAGCAGCTCGCCGCCCAGGTCCTTGTCGATGACGGCGGGAACGCCCTTGTAGCAGCCCTTGTTCTCGTAGTCGCGGACGACGGGAATGCCGCCGCCACCGCAGGCGATGACGATGAACTCGTTGTCGAGCAGGTTGAGGATGGAGTCAGCTTCGACGATCTTCTTGGGATCGGGGGAAGCGACGACGCGACGCCAGCCGCGGCCGGAATCCTCGACGAAGACCTTGGAGGGATCCTCGGCCATGAACTCCTTGGCCTGCTCCTCGGTGTAGAAGGGGCCGATCGGCTTGGTCGGGTTCTTGAACGCGGGATCATCCGGGTCGCACTCGATCTGGGTGACGACGGTGGCGGCGTGCCAACGCTTATAGCGCTTGTGCATCTCGCGGCCGATGCCCTGCTGCAGGTGATAACCAATGTAGCCCTGGGACATGGCGCCGCACTCGGGCAGCGGCATCTCGGGGGTACCGATGGCATCGTGGGCAGCGGCGAAGGCGTTCTGGATCATGCCGACCTGCGGGCCGTTGCCGTGGGTGATGATGATCTCGTTGCCCTGCTCGATGAGGCCGAGGAGGGCATGGGCGGTGTTGCTCACGGCCTCGATCTGCTCGACGGGGTTGTTGCCGAGGGCGTTGCCGCCAAGGGCGACGACAATACGATCGGGCTTGCCAAGAGGCTTAGACATTGCTGGAATCCTTTCTGTAAAAGGCCTACAACCCATTAATAACCCGCGTCCGTGCGATACGCGAGTTTATTAAGGTTTATATTCTCTTTATCGCTCATTTTATTCATTTTGAAAATAGCGGAACGGTGAACGGTCGTTTTTATCCGCTCAGCGTACAGAACCCCAGCTCAAGCATATCTACGCCATTTACGTGCAACTTTATTTTAATAGAGCAGGGATTAGACCAGATTATGCAAACTATATCTTTGCTAAACACAAAACAGACAGCGCAATATCTTACTCGCACTATACGAGATTCTATGCACTTATAAGTCGAGTATGCACCCCTGCAAAAACAAGGGGCTTTTCATCCAACAAAAGGAATAAAGAAGAGCTCCGAAAAAGCGGCAACGGCCAAGTCCCCCATCCATCCCCAAAGTGGCGCGAGGTTTCGCGGCAAAGCCGCGAAACAGCGAAGGGGACAAAAGCCCCCACAACCACGTCCTTCATCCGCCCACACAATCCGAGGACGTAGTCGCAGCAGGATCTGAGGGCTGACCTTCGCGGACACTCCGCAGGACGAAAGAACCCCCGCCGCACG
>CALJNY010000003.1 GCA_937981515.1 uncultured Collinsella sp.
CCGGTGCCGGTGCCCAGGTTAAAGATCTCGACGCCGGTCTTGCCGTTCATCCAGTTAAGGGCGGCAACGTGACCAGATGCCAGGTCGCACACGTGGATGTAGTCGCGAACACCGGTGCCGTCGGGGGTGGGGTAGTCGTTGCCAAAGACCTGAACGGCCTCGAGCTTACCGACGGCGACCTGGGCGACATAAGGCACCAGGTTGTTGGGGATACCCTTGGGATCCTCGCCGATCAGGCCAGAGGGATGGGCGCCGATGGGATTGAAGTAACGGAGCAACACGACGTCCCACTCGGGGTCGGCGGTGTGGACGTCCATGAGGATCTGCTCAATCATCCACTTGGTCCAACCATAGGGGTTGGTCGCGGGCTTCTTGGGGTCCTCTTCGGTGACGGGCGGATTGTCCGGATCGCCGTAGACGGTCGAAGAACTCGAGAAGATGATGGACTTGCAACCGTGGTTGCGCATGACATCGATGAGCACCAGGGTGTTCTCGATATTGTTGTGATAGTACTCGACGGGCTTGCTCACCGACTCGCCAACGGCCTTAAAGCCGGCGAAGTGGATGACGCGGTCGATCTGGTGGGTATCGAAGATCTTGTTCATCGCATCGCGGTCGAGCACGTTGGCCTCGTAGAAGGTGAGGTTCTTGGCGGCCTCGTCGCCCACGATGGTCTTGACGCGGTCGATGGCAACGGCGCTGGAGTTGGAGAGGTCATCGACGACGACAACCTGGTAGCCACCCTCGAGCAGCTGAACGACGGTGTGCGAGCCGATAAAGCCGGCGCCGCCGGTAACGAGGACGCAGGTGTCTTTGGGGTCGAGTGCTTTGGACATGTAGTCTCCTATCGAATCAGGAACACTTCTTGAGGGGAGTATAGCGCAGCTGGGCGCGCCCAAAACACGCGGGTCAGGAAAACCAGAGGAATGATGTTAACGTACTCATAGGGTGTTATTTGCATAATTCTTACCTTTGGTGTGGGACGTATTTGCGAGCCGCTGACCATGCTTTTCCAGCCGTTCGTGGAAATAGTTGGGACAAGCGCGATGTGCGTTAATATGTTTGAGTTGAGCGACATATAAATAAGCATGTAACGGAGTACATATGTCACCAAACAACGATTCCATTTTTACGCAGGAGCTTTCGCGCCGCACTGCCCTCAAGGCTCTTTTCGGCGCTGCTTCCGCGGCTGTTCTTTTTGGCCTGCCCACCCGCGCCCATGCGGCTGAGGCCAGCCAAGAAACCACCGACAAACTGAATGCCGCCCAGGCCCAGCTCGACGAGGTCCAGGCTCAGCTCGACAGCATTGCCAATGAGTACGCGGCGCTCGCCAACAAGAATGCCCAGACCCTCAGCGATATCGAAGGTGTGCAGGGTCAGATCGACGACACCCAGGAGCAGATCGACACCAAGAAGTCGGAGCTCAAGAAGAAGCGTAACGACCTTTCCGATCGCGTTGCCGCCAGCTACAAGTCGGGCGGTACCAATATCCTGTCGTTGCTGCTCGCCTCTGGCTCGTTTGAGGAGCTCGTCGCCAACGCGCATTACGTTGAGAAGATCAACAAGAGCGACCGCGACGCCATCGAGGACATCCAGACCATCCAGAAAGAGCTCGATACACAGAAGTCCGAGCTCGAGTCGCAAAAAGCCGACTTGGAGAAGCTCAAGGACCAGCAGACGGCTCAGATGCAGGACATGCAGGCCAAGCAGCAGGAGGTCCAGACGGTTCTGAACGGCCTCTCCGACGATGTCAAGGAGCTCATGGCCCAGCGCGATTCCGAGATTCTTGCTGCCGCTCAGGCCGAGGAGGCTGCCAAGAAGGCTGCCGCTGCCGCGGCTGCCGCAAACAAGAACAATTCCTACTCGGGTGGTTCAAGCTCGGGTGGCGGATCGTATGCGCCCGGAACTCCGCAGCAGAATGCCGGCTCGGGCAAGCAACAGGCCGTCGTCAACGCGTGCTACTCCACGCCTTCGCCGGGTCAGAACTGGTGCGCGGCGTGGGTTACCAACGTGTTCCGTAACGCCGGCGTGGGCTACTTTGGCGGCAATGCGTGCGACATGTTTAACGCCTGGTGCTACAGCTCCAATCGTTCGGCGCTGCAGGTGGGCATGATCGTGGCCGACTCGTCGCACAGCGGCACCGGTACGCCGGGTCTGCTGTACGGACACGTGGGCATCTATGTTGGCGGCGGCATCGTTATGAGCAACGAGGGCGCCATCACGTCGAGGTCGCTTGACTCGTTCATTGGGTTCTACGGCACTGGCTCTGGCGTGCGTTGGGGCTGGCTCGGCGGTATTGCGCTGTCGTAAAGCCGACTGGGCCGCGTGCCCGCCCGCAATATATTTGATTGCCTGCTCGGGCAGTCCTGCGCAAGAAGAAGGCCACATTAAATGGCCTTCCTTGCGTGCGGAACT
>CALJNY010000004.1 GCA_937981515.1 uncultured Collinsella sp.
CCCTCATCTACCTTGGCCTTAAGGATCTGGCCAAGCAGGGTGGCGGCATGGGCGGTGGCTCCGGCGACCCGCTCGGCGACATTCTGAACGATTACGAGTAGGAGGGGAGTGATACATATGGCAGAGAACAAGATTCAGCTCACCAAGGCTGACCGCAAGAAGGTTTGCTTCCGTCATCAGTTCCTTCAGGGCTCGTGGAACTACGAGCGTATGCAGAACGGCGGCTGGTGCTTCGCAATGATCCCTGCGATCAAGAAGCTCTACACCAGCAAGGATGACCAGATTGCCGCTCTTAAGCGCCACCTGGAGTTCTATAACACCCACCCCTATGTTTCCGCCCCCGTCATTGGCGTTACCCTCGCCCTCGAGGAGGAGCGCGCCAACGGTGCTCCGATTGACGACGTCGCCATCCAGGGCGTCAAGGTCGGTATGATGGGCCCGCTCGCCGGCGTCGGTGACCCCGTCTTCTGGTTCACCCTTCGCCCGATTCTGGGCGCTCTGGGCGCTTCCCTGGCCATGTCCGGCAGCATCGTCGGTCCGCTGCTGTTCTTCTTCGCGTGGAACATCATCCGTTACGCTTTCCTGTGGTACACGCAGGAGTTTGGCTACAAGGTCGGCTCCTCCATCGCCAAGGACCTCTCCGGTGGTCTGATGGGCAAGGTCACCGAGGGCGCTTCCATCCTGGGTATGTTCATCATCGGCGCCCTGGTCGAGCGCTGGGTGTCCATTTCCTTCACCCCGATCGTCTCCACGGTCAAGCAGTCTGCTGGCGCCTTTATCGACTGGGCTAGCCTGCCCTCCGGTTCCGAGGGTATCAAGGAAGCGCTGACGATGTACAACTCCGTCGGTGCTACCGCCCTTGATCAGATGAAGGTCACCACGCTTCAGGCCAACCTCGATCAGCTCATCCCCGGCCTTGCCGCCGTGTGCCTGACCCTGCTGGTCTGCAAGCTCCTCAAGAAGAAGGTCAGCCCGATCGTCATCATCCTGGCTCTCTTCGCCGTCGGCATCATCGGTCGCTTCTGCGGCTTCATGTAAGCACGTTTCGGCTTAAGACCGAGAATTGCTAGGCAAGGGCTTTTGAGCCATTGAAACGGACCGCACCCGGTGGGTACACTGGATGCGGTCCGATTGTTTTTATTGGAGGGCGAGGCGCGTATGGCGCAATCTCAGAACAGCACGGTCGATCTGGCAACGCCGGCAACCTGCCTGATGGGGCTTACCAGCCACGGTAACGTGATGGTGGGCAATAAGGCGTTTGAGTACTATAACGAGCGCAATCCCGAGGATTATATTCAAATCCCGTGGGACGAGGTCGACTATATTGCCGCCGAAGTTTTGCGCGGTACCAAGAAGATCACGCGTTTTGCCATCTTCACCAAGGACAACGGTCACTTTACGTTTTCGACGCGCGACGACAAAGAGACGCTTCGTACTGTCCGCAAGTACGTCGACGAGGACAAGCTCGTGCGTTCGCCCGACTTCATCGATGTGACGGCCAAGGGCGCCAAGAGCATCCCCTCCGTTATTAAAAACCTCTTCCACAAAGGCAACTAGTCGCTGGGTAGTCATTGGGGACGTTCTTAAACGACTAGTCATTAAAGAACGTCCCCAATGACTACCTCGAAGAGTGGCTATGCGCTGCATGGTAGCGGCGTAAATCTGCTACACTAGTACAACATGCCTCCGTAGCTCAGGGGATAGAGCACCGCTCTCCTAAAGCGGGTGTCGACGGTTCGAATCCGCCCGGGGGCACCAGAGATTGACCGAGCCCGGTGCCGCTATGGTGCCGGGCTCTTCTGGTCTAAGGGCCGGATTCGGGCCGTCGACGCCCGCGTCACCAATATGGGTCGCATTTCGTCTAGCTCCGCCCGCGCCACCCTTCCCGTCGCCCGCATCATCAGGGCTGCATCGGTTAGAATCGTGTGTGCGACGCATCCCGTGCGCGGGCGGCCGAAGACTTGATCGGAGGTCCCCAATTGCTGAAATTCCTTAACGCGCTCGCCGCCCTTGCGACGGTCGGCACGTTCATCATTGCGTTTCTTGATTCGTATGAGGTTCGGTTTAAGGTCCGTAGGCGCACGCGCGGTGCGGACGGTTCTCGGCGTTTGCGCCGCAAGCGCAAATAAAAACGGCCGGGGTTGCAGCCCGGCCGTTTAACACGTTAGAAAACTAGGCCGCCCGCGCTCCTTAACACTTACGCGGGATGCGTCGTTTTCTAGAAACATTCTACCCGTCCGGCTGCGGGTCCGTCCACATTTTCCAAATCAAATCACCAGATGTCTACTGAGACACACAAAGCGCCCGCTTGCTGGGGGAGCAAGCGGGCGCTTCTGAGCGAATGTGTTTGCGGTCTAAACCGCTCGGAGCAACAAGCGATTGACGTTAGTTGCTAGACTCGGAGTCGTCGCCGGAACCAGAAATCGAAACCGTCAGCGTGATCGTGCTATCGGTGGACTGCTTGCCGGTGGGGGAGACACCCGTAACGGTGGCGTTTTCGTTGCCGCTCACGGGGTTGCCGTTCTGATCGCAGAATGCGATGTTGTAAAAACCGGCGTTGTTGAGCGCGGTGACGGCGGCGGAGATGCTCTTGCCGTACAGGTTGCCCGGGACGCTGGCCTTGCCGGACTTCTTGGCGATGACGACGGTGATCGTGGCACCGGGCTTCTGCTTGCCGCTGGGGTTCCAGCTAATTACAGTACCCTCGGTAACCGAGTCGTTTTCCTGGTAGCTCACGTCGACGCCAAAGCCAACCATGTCGAGAGCGTTGCGCGCCTGGGCCTCGGTCATGTCGGTCAGATCGGGCACCGAGGTGGTGTCCGGGCCGCTGGAGACCTTGTACGAGATGGTCGTGCCCTTCTCGACCTCCTTGCCGGCAACAGTGCTCTGCTCAAAGACCTGGCCTTCTTCGGCCTCATTGGCTTCCTCCGAAGCGCTGCCCTTCAGGCCCACGCTTGCCAGTGCGGCCTCGGCCTGGTCCTTGGTCAGGCCGACGAGCTGCGGAACCTCAACCTTCTCGGAGGGCTTAGGGCCCTTGGAGACTACCAGGTTCACCCTCGTGCCCTTGGCCTTCTTGGTGTTGCCGTTGGGGGTCTGCTCGGCGACCTTTCCCTCGTCGACATCGTCGTTGTAGCTCTGGTCGACGGTGCCAACCTCAAGGCCGGCTTCCTTGATCAGCTCAATAGCGGTTTCCTGGTCCTTGCCCAGCACGTCGGGCACCGTGACCTGTTCGCCACTGAACATGCCCGTGGCAAAGGCCACTACAACGCCAATCACGGCGACGGCGGCAATCACGGCGGCGATAATCTTGTTCTTGTTGGACTTAGGCTTCTCGACCTCGTAGGAGCCCGTGGAGCCCGAGACAGCGCTACGGGCGGTGTTCTGACCGCTCACGCCCGAGACGGGACGAACCATAGCACGCGTTGAGTCGGAAAGCTCGCGGGTCTTGGTGGCACCCAGGTCGCCGGCGGCACCGATGATGCGCGTGGGCTCCGAGACGTTGACGGCACGGCCGGACAGGTAGCTGTTGAGCACCTGGCGCAGCTCGTCGGCCGTCTGGAAGCGGTTTGCCGGGTCCTTCTCCATGCACTTGAGGATGATGCGCTCCAGGTCGGCATCGACGCCGGAGTTGATCTGGCTTGGCGGGATGGGGAGCTCGTTGACCTGCTTGAGCGCGACCGAGATGGCGTCGTCGCCGTCAAAGGGTACGCGGCCGGTGGCGCACTCGTACATGACGACACCCAGCGAGTAGATATCCGAGGTGGGGCCGAGGTCCTGGCCGCGGGTCTGCTCGGGGCTTACATAGTGGGCGGTGCCCAGAACGTTGTTATCCTGCGTGAGGTGGCTGTTCTTAGCGCGTGCGATGCCAAAATCCATTACCTTGATGTTGCCGTCGGGCAGCACCATGATGTTTTGCGGCTTAATGTCGCGGTGGATGATCTCGTGCTTGTGTGCGACCGAAAGCGCGGAGCTGATCTGCGAGCCGATCTGCGCGACCTTCTTGGGATCGAGAGCGCCGTGGCTCTTGATGCCGCTCTTAAGGTCGGTACCGCGCAGGTACTCCATGACGATGTAATAGGTGTCGCCGTCCTTGCCCCAGTCGTAGACGCCCACGATATAGGGGGAGGACAGGCCGGCAGCTGCCTGGGCCTCCTGCTTAAAGCGGGCGGCGAAGGTGGCGTCGCCGGCATACTGCGGCAGCATGATCTTGACGGCAACCGTGCGGTCGAGGACCTGATCCTGTGCACGGAAGACGGTCGCCATACCGCCTGTTCCCACCTTATCCTTGAGGAGGTATCTTCCCCCGAGGACCCTCTGTTCCATTCCTGCTCCTAACATAACTATTCGCTCAACGATGTGTGTAGTACCAAATGTGTGGCCGCTGGGGCCGTGTGGCGCGTTGCCGCTAGCTCATCGGCCGCGGCGTGCCCCAAGTATCCGCTTTGATCACGGGCATCACGCTCCCTGTGCGGCGAGCGCCGCGGTCAGGACGATGCCGGCAATCTTGGCCGCCTTGACGTCGTGTTTGTCGTAATCCTCCAGGGCCACCGAGATGGCAACCGTGGGTGAATCGTAAGGTGCAAAGCCAACAAACATAGAGTTGACGTTGGTGCCGCCGGTCTCGGCCGAACCGGTCTTGCCGGCAACCTTGACGCCCGGAATCTGGGCATCGGTGCCGGTACCGGACTGGACGACGGCGAGCATGGCCTGCTTGACCTGATCGGCCGTGGCAGAGCTGACAGCCTGGCCCAGCGAGCGGGACTGCGTGGTCTTAACCACGGTTCCGTCCGGGGCGAGTATCTGGGACACAAAGAACGGGTCCATGACCACGCCGCTGTTGGCGATAGCGGCAGCGATCACGCAATTCTGCATAACGGTGGTCTGCGGGCCAGGCGTGTGGTCCATGCCGACGGGCTGGCCGGCGCCTGCCCAAGCGGTCTCCCACTCGGTCATAAGCGACGGGTCGGCCATGATGGAGGCCGCGGCGGTCAGATCCTGGCCGAGCTTTTGGCCGTAGCCAAAGGCGTTGGCAAACTGTACCAGCGAGTTGGCGCCGACCTCGTTGGCCACCTGGCCAAAGACGACGTTGGACGACACGGCGAAGGCCTGCTGCAGGCTGATGGTGCCGTAACTCTCGTTGGCATAGTTGGTGACCGGCGCGTTGCCAATATCCATGGAGCCGGGCGCCTGGTACGTGCTGGTAAGGCTGGCGGTGCCGGTTTCGAGCGCCGCGGAGAGTGTGACGACCTTAAAGGTCGAGCCCGGGGTGTAGAGCGCGTCCATGGCGCGGTCGTACATGGAGCCGTCCTCGCCACCGCCCGACTGCATCAGGGCATCGATGTTGGTGTTGTCATAGGTGGGCGAGCTCGCGCACGCAAGGACCGCACCGGTACGCGGATCCATGACCACCACAGCGCCCTTAAAGCCCTTGAGCGCCTGCTCGGCAGCCGTCTGGATGCGCGAGTCGATAGTGAGCTTGGCGGTATTGCCCGGCTGGGTCTGCCCTGCGAGCGACGCAATGGCGTTGTTCCAGCTGGAGTAATCCTTGGAGCCGGTGAGCGTATCGTTCATGACGCTCTCGATGCCGGCGGTGCCGTATTGCTGGCTCACGTAGCCCACCACGTGCGCGGCCATGTTGCCGTTGGGGTAGGAACGGGCGTAGGTGCCGTCCTCCTGCTGTAGCGACTCGGCGAGCGTCACGCCGTCGGACGTGATGATGGAGCCACGCTGGATGTACTTGGAGCGGGCGATGGTGTGGTTGTTAGTCGGCATGTCCTGGTAGTCCTTTGCCTTGATGACCTGGACATAGGTGAGGTTGCCGATAAGGATGGCGAACAGCGCCGTAAAGGCAAGCACGGCACGAGTCAGACGGTTGGCAAGCGCCACGCGGCCGAGCACGCCGGACTCAGGCGTGTCGAGCAGGCGACGACGCATGCGAGAACCCGCGGAGTGGTTGCCGTGGCTGTAGGAAGGTGCGTTGGCAAAACGCGTACCGGTCGGGGCAGCGGCGGATGCGACCTGGTCATCGGTGATGGCGGCCATGGTGCCGGTGCCGGTGAGCTCGGCTTCGCGTCCGGTTGCCTCGTCGCCGGCGCGCAGCAGCAGCGCGACGATGATAAAGCTCGCCAGCAGCGAGGAGCCGCCCTGGCTCATAAAGGGCAGGGTGACGCCGGTCAGCGGGATCAGGCGGGTTACGCCGCCAACGATTAAGAATGCCTGGAAGCTGATGGCCGCCGTAAGGCCGGTCGCGCTAAAGGCGGCAAGGTCGGACTTGGCGCGGGCTGCCGTGGTGAGGCCACGCACGGCAAAAAGCATAAACAGGATGAGCACGGCGCCGCCGCCCAAAAGGCCCATTTCCTCGCCGATGGCCGAGAAGATAAAGTCGGACTCGACGACGGGGATGTTGTTTGCCATGCCGTTGCCGATGCCGACGCCAACCAGGCCGCCGTCAGCAAGTGAGTAAAGTGACTGTACGATCTGGTAGCCCTGGCCCTGGGCATCCTTAAACGGATCGACCCAGACCTGAAAGCGCACTTGCACGTGCGACAGGAATTTGTAGGCGCCCACGGCTCCAACGGCCAGCAGCGCAAGGCCGATGATGACGTACGAAAAGCGTCCCGTGGCAACATAGAGCATCAGCAAAAAGATGGTGTAGAACAGGACGGCCGAGCCCAGGTCGCGTTCGAAGACGACGATGAGCAGGCACACGCCCCACACGGCAAACAGCGGCAGCAGCAGGCGGAAGCGCGGAATCTTGAGGCCCAAGATCTTGCGGTTGGAGAAGGAGAGCAGCTCACGGTTCTCGGCCAGATAGCCTGCCAGGAACAAGACGATGAAGACCTTGGCGAACTCGCCGGGCTGGATGGTGAAGCCCGCGATGCGAATCCACAGCTTGGAGCCCGAGATCGTGGTGCCGATAAAGATCGGCAGCATCAGCAGGATGATGCCGATAATGCCAAAGGTGTACTTGTAGCGCATGACCACGTCGAGGTTCTTGACCAGTGCGAGCGTTCCCACCATGAGCGCTACCGAGACAAACAAGATGATGAGCTGCGAGATGGCGAGGTCGGGGGCCAGGCGCGTCACGAATGTGATGCCGATGCCCGAGAGCACAAAGACGATGGGCAGGATGGCGGGGTCGGCGCCGGGCGCCAGGATGCGCACGGCGATATGCGCCGCGGCGAAGGCGGCGAACAGGCCGATCGGCACGGCGAGCGTCTCAAAGGAAATCGTGGCACCCGCGGTGAGCACGTACATCGCATAGAGCAGGATGACGGGGAACGCCGAGGCGATGAGCAAGAGCAGTTCGGTGTTGCGGCGACTCATAAGCGGCACTCCCTTTCTAATTCTTATCGGAGGCTTCGGCCTCGGCTGACTGTTCGGCGGTTTTCTCGGAATCTGACTCGGAGGTGGATTCCTGATTGGTGTTGTCACGAATCGTTTGCGCGTCAATCACCTGACGGGTCTGCTCTTCGTCAATCTGATGGCGGTACTTGGAAATGGTGTCCTGCGCATCGTCGACACTCGTTTGCGGAATGCCTGCCTTCAGGCGGTTTTGCGTGTCTTCGGGCAGGTCGGACAGCTTGATGCTGGTTTCGCTCTCGAGCCAGTGGAGCTCGACCCCGAGCGTCTTGCCGGGCAGGCCGCGCCAGACGGCGACATTGCCGTGGGAGGTTCCCAAGTAATAGGAGCCGGTGATGCCCGTGTATGCCCAGATGCCTGCTACCAGCACAAAGACAAGAGCCAAGATGGCGGCGATGGTGACATTGCGGCGTCGGACGCGTTTTGCCTCGCGCATGACGCCGTCGTCGACCAGGTCGACGACCACCACGGTCACATTGTCGTGGCCGCCGGCGGCGAGCGCCGCGTCCACCAAGTTGTCGACACAGATCTGCGCGCTCGAGGACTGCGTAGCGATGTTCTCGATATCGCTATCGGGAATCATGCTCGAAAGACCGTCGGAGCACAGAATCAGGCGGTCGCCTTCCTCGATGTGCAGGGTAAAGTGGTCGGCATACATGGCGGGATCCGAGCCCAGCGCGCGGGTGATGACCGAGCGGTTGGGGTGGACGCGGGCCTCGTCGGCCGTGATCTCGCCGGCATCCACGAGCTCCTCCACGTAGGAGTGGTCGCGGGTCACGCGGATGAGCGTACCCTCGTGGAGCAGGTAGGCGCGCGAGTCGCCCACGTGGGCGATGGCGAGCGTGTCGTTTTCGATGTAGGCGCAGGTGGCCGTGCATCCCATGCCGGGTTTGCCCAGGCCGTTGAGGGCGGCCTCGATCACGGCGGCGTTGGCGGCCTCGACGGCTGCGGCCAGGCGCGCGGCGTCGGCGGACTGCGGCGCCGTCTTGGCGATGGTCTCGACGGCGATGGAGGATGCCACCTCGCCGGCGGCGTGTCCTCCCATGCCGTCGCACACGCAAAAGAGCGGCGACTGCGCCAGATAGGAGTCCTCGTTGTGCGGGCGAACACATCCGACGTCGGAGCGGGCGCCCCACATAAGCTGCGTGGTGGTGCCGGCGTCGTAGGTCGAGTCGGTCTCGATGCGCTCGTCGGTCAGCGGCTCAAAGCTCATGGTCGAGCCGGGATCTTTGAGCTTTGCCTCCACGGCGGCGACATCGATTTCGGCGGTGTCGGCGGGGGAGACGGTGTCGGCATCGTCTCCCGACTCGGCGTCGGAGACGTCCGGAAGGTTGAGATCTTCGGTTACGCGGTCGGCGGGATCGCCGTCCTGCTGCGGCTCGACAGCCGTCGGCTCGGGCGTCGCAAAGTGCGACGGCGCGGGCGTGCTCTGGGGTTGAGCGGAGGGCTCGGGAGCTGCGGCGGGCGCGGCAACGGGCTGCTCGACTTCGGCAGGCGTTGCAGATGCGGGTGCCGCCTCGCTTGCCGGGGCGACGGGGAATACCGGCGCGTCAGGCTCGGGCGCTGCAAACACGGCAGCGCTCTCGTTAATCGCCTCGGCGACGGGCTCGGCAAAGTGAGCCGGTGCGGGCGTTGCCTCCGGTTCCGCGGGCTGCTCGGCAGCGTGCGCGCCGATAGGGGCGTCGAGCTGCTCGGTGTCGGCGTCCTCGTCATCGACGAGTGCCGGATATTCTTGAGTTACATGCGAAAGAGGCAGGGAGAACACGGTGTCCTCGGGTTCCACGGGTGCGGAGCCCGCCGGAGCGGCGTGGGCCGGTGCGGCTGCGGCGGCAGCCGGTGCCTCGGTCATGGTTGCGGACTTGTTCTCCTCGTCGATCATCGACGGTTCACCTTCATGACCACGTCGCCAATCTGGACTTCGTCGCCCTCACGCAGCGTCGCGGGCTCCACGAGCTGGCGGCCGTTGACGAGCGTGCCGTTAAGTGAGTTGAGGTCCTCGATGATGAGCGCCGGGCCCTGCAGCGAAAAGCGCGCGTGCGAGGCCGAAACGAACGGTTCGTTGATGCAGATGTCCGAAGATGGCGAGCGACCGACGATGACGGGGCCGAGCATGTCTACGTGAATGCCGCGGATACCGCGCGGACCCTTGTCCACATCGATCGTCCAGATAGCCGAGTCGCGGCGCTGTCCACGCACAAGTCCCACGCCGGTCTTCATGACGGCGAACAAGAAGATATAGAGCAAGGCGACCAGGACGATGCGGCCTGCAAAAAGGACGATATCGATGTTCATAAGCGACTATCCCCTAAATTCAAAGGTACTCAGGCCAAACGTCAGCAGATCGCCGTTGCGCAGCGGGCAGCGCGTAATGCGGCGGTTGTTGACGAGCGTGCCGTTGGTGGAATTGAGGTCCTCGATCGACCAATCCGAGCCCGTAAAGGTGAGCTGGGCGTGGCGGCGCGACACGTTGGGGTCGCGCAGGGCAATGTCGGAAACTGAGCGCTCGCGACCGATGGTCACCTGTGCGGAGGTGATGCTATGGCTCTCGCCGCTCACGACGTCTACGAGCTGGGCGAGCGGGCGCTGCGGGGCGCGAGTGCTCGCCATGTTGGAGGCGATGCCGGCTGCGGCGCCTAGGCCCACGGCGGCACCGGTCGCGGCGGCTCCGCCCATGCCGGCAAGCGCGTCGCGCGAGACGGTCTGAGGCACCGGGATGGGTGCGGCGGCGGGGTCGGGGACGCTAGGCGCGAAGGGGTCTGCCACGGCAAGCGGGTCGGGAGCGGCGGCGCGAGGCGTCGGCTGCTGCTGGGGCATGGCGGCGGGGCGCTGCTGCTGCGGGGCAGCAAACTGCTGCTGGCCGGCGCGCGGGGCGCTGGCGGCACGGCTTGCCGCGGAGTTGTTCTGGCCCAGGCCGTTTTGATAGGCGCGCTCTTCTTCGTACAGGCGGCCGAGCGTGGGGGCATCGACGTTCTCGGCAAAGACCGAGAACTTGCCGGCGCGCAGCTGCGGATCGATCATAAAGCGCACGAGGGGCTCGCCGACAAAGACATAGCGGCGCTTTTCGGCCTGCGCCTTCACAAACTCGCGGACCTCGCGCGAAAGCTCGGGGTAGAACGGGGCGAGCATGGGATCGTCGTCGGCGGCGATCAGGATGGTATAGAGTGCCGGCGCCGTGTTGACGCCGCTGATCACCAGAGTCTGATCCTCCATGTCGCGAGCGGCCTGCTTGGCAAGCTTCTTAAAGGAGAACGGGGCACGGGTGGCACCGAAGATGCCGGCCACGTGGTCCTCGAAGATGTTCAGGAAGTTCACGAAAGATCACTCTCCGTATAGGTTCTTTGGTATCCGAGCAAATATAGGCATATCCCAACGATTATAGAGGATAGGGTTCCCGCAACCGCCGCCTTGGCGACGACCGCGGCTGCAAGGCTGGCAATTTCCATATGGTGTGCAAGACAGAACGACACCGCCGAGCCCATGCCGGCGACGGCAATTGCTATGATGGCGGCAAGGTTCGACCCCTGCTCGACGCGCTTGGCATGGGCATTGAGCAGCAGTGATGTTACTGCCGCCGTTGCCGCGACCAGTGCGATGGCGGCCCAGAGGAACACGTCCCCCAGCGCTGCGGCGACATTGCCGAGCCCCAGTACGCCTCCCGCAGAGAGAGCCGCTGCGGCAAGACGGGCAAAGAGCGCGCCCATGCTCGCGGCCGCCGCGGCACTTGCCGGGCCGAGCCAAAATGCCGCGATACTCGCGGCGGCTCCGGCGGCAAGGAGGGCGTCACCGGTCAGGCAGCCCAGCGCAAGTGTGCAGGTGAGCGCTGCGCTCGCGGCAGCTTCGGTGCGTCCCCAGGCAATCCACCAGCCGGACATGGCGGCGGCAAATACAACCGCGACAGGCAGCATCGACAGAATGCCCTGCGCCTGCATGGTGGCGTTGGCCATAAGCACTAAAAAGCCCACGGCCGAGATGGCCGATCCGATCTGCGGGGCCAGGCCGGCTGCCGCACCGATCGCGATGGCCGCGACGACCAGGCCGGGAAGCGCGGCGACGCCGGCTGTCTGCATAAGCAAGAAGCTAAAGGCTCCGCACGAGAGAGCCGAGATGGCGCGCATGGTGTAGTTGCGCGCGTGGCTCCAGCGCGTGCCCGCCCAACCAAGTGCGGGGTCGACCTCGACCACGTCGTCCTCGTGGGGCAGCGATTCGATATCGTCCGCCGTCTGCTCGTCATCCGAAAGCTCGCCCACCATTTGCTCCAGGCTGCGACGGCCCTCGCGCACGCTGCCCAAGTTGGCAAGGAGCTGATCGCAAAACGCCTCGATGCTGTTGGGGCGGTCTTGCGGCATGGGGGAGAGGGCGCTCATCAGCGCTGCCTCGGCTCCCGGGGGAAAGTGCGGTATCAGCTCGCTGGGATAGGTGGCGCCGCCGATGATGCGGCCGAGCGAGTCGGCGGGCGTTGCCGCCATAAAGGGGGCGCTGCCGCACAGGCTCTCGTAAATGACGCAGGCGAGGGCGAAGACGTCGGCACGCTCGTCGACCGTGCCGGTCTCGATATCGAGCTGCTCGGGCGGCATGTAGCCGATGGTGCCGCCGCGCGAGCCGCCAAAGCCGCCGGCAGACGACAGGCGTGCCATGCCAAAGTCGGTGAGCTTAACGTTGCCCGAGTGGTCGATGAGCACGTTGGCAGGCTTGATGTCCAGGTGGAGCACGCCGTTGCTATGAGCGAAGGTGAGCGCCTGGCCCAGCGCGTCGGCAATGGCCGCCGCCTCGTCAAAGGTGAGCGAATGGCCGTCAACTCGATGCAAAAACTCGGCGAGCGACATGCCGTCGACATATTCCATGACCAGGTAGGCATAGGCGGTGTCGTGCGTAAAGTCGATGACCTGCACGATATTGGGATGCTGAAGCATGGCGGCGGTATGCGCCTCGCGCAGCACGTCCATGATATCGCTGGCGGGCATGCCGGCGCCGTCTGTGAGGGGGATGCGCTTGATGGCGACGCGACGGCGCAGGTGCGTGTCGCGGCAGATCTCGATGGAGCCAAAACCGCCGGTCGCAAGCGTCTCGAGCGGCTGGAACCGCTTAAGCAGATCGCGAGAGCTGGTGCCCTCCAAGGGAACGTCCGGCGAGAACCGGGCGGTATGTTGCGAGAAAAGCGGCATGGCCAACCCTCGTGCGTTTAAAGTTCGTTTGCGAGCGGCGGGCACGGGCGCGGCCCGTTCCGGCGTTCGCGGTGGCATAGATGCTGCTAGTTTAGCACGCTCGGGCGCATGGTGAAGGTAGCGGGGCGAGGTGGCCTGTCTGACTTGGCCCTCGTCTCGACCCATCCGGAAAGCGCGTCCCAGTTTTCGTCCAAATTACGGGATGCGTTTTCCGAATGGGGTAGGCTGCGGAAACTGCATCCCAGAATATTGGCCTAGAACGGGATGCAGTTTCCGGATCGATACTCAAAAGGAAAGCGCATCCCGCTTTGATGCGGGGACTGCGGACAAAAGCTGGACCGTGATCTGGCTCGGATTGGAGTCCGCCTGAATCGTTGATGCTGGCTGGTGCAGGCGCGGAGATAAATGAGCAGCCCGAGCGATATAATGACACGCTATGGAGGCCATATGCTCTTTTCCCGCCGTTCTGCTACATCTGCCTGTGCCGTTGCGCTTATCGTAATGGCGGTCACCCCTTATCACCGGTTTTCATCTTCAATCGGCCTGGCATCAGGTGCAATGACCTGGCTCGTTATCCTTGGCGCATGCCTCGCGGCGTTTGGTCACGGTGTTGCGCTCCGCAAGGGGAGAGAAATAAGACGGCCGAAGCATCTCGGTGCTATCGGTGTTTTCCTTGGTGTTATTGCTACGGTTCCCGAATGGGCCGACTTGGCCTTCTATGCTCGCGGAGATTCTATTCCATTCGTGTTTGCGCCTATCTGGTTGTTGCGCGGCGTTTCATGCGCCTCGTGCTTCACTGGGTCGTTGCTCCTCTCATATGTAATTTGGGATACGGCGGGCTCTCCTTTGATACGGGGGGCGGGGCGGGACGGCGAAAGGGGGACCCGCCGACCGCAGAGCGCGCTTTTTGCAGAAACAATAGTTGTCCTGTCTTGCCTGCTGTTTTGCTGTCGAGTTTCATGGAGAGTCGTTCCCGAGCCATGGGGGATGCCCTCTGTAACGGCCGCATCAATTAGCATCGTGCTTTTAATTCCTCTGGTCTATCTCGTATTGGCTGCGGTCCCGCTGCTTTGCTGTCCCCGCGCCTTTGGTCGGGGGCGGGGCAACGTGTTTGCCCGTTCTGTGCTCGTAGCAGTTCCCATTGGCCTTGTTCCGGCTGTCGAGGTGGCATATTTTGCAAGCGGTGCCACGGTCATTGCATCACTGTCGATGGGGTCCGCTATTGCTGTTGCCGCCTTCGTATACACATTGCTAAGGGAGAAACGGGACAACAATTCGGATACCCCTCGCACGTCCGACCCATTTGATGCGGGGGTGTTTTCCCCTGCCCTGTCGCCTCGAGAAGAGCAGTTTGTTCGACTGCTGCTCAAAGGGAAAACGCCGGCGGAAATTGCCAGGGAGACGGGTACGAAGCCATCGACGGTGCGAACAACGCTTCACCGAGCATACGGGAAGGCGTCGGTTGCGGGCTCACGCGAGCTCGTGGCGTTGTTTGCGGGTGAGGGTGATACTGTAGGGCCTGAGCTGCCGCAGCGGCATGCTGACGATATGTTGGCATCAGCTCGAACGCGCCGGCTGTTTCGATATCTGCTCACATTATTTTTCATCCTCCTTGCGGCAGGCCCCTTGGTAATGGCGGATAGCGATTGGGGGTCCGGTGTTACGCATGCAATCGCCTTTTCTCTTGCAAGCTATACATTGGGTCTCGGGCTGCTTCTGTCGCTGTGCAGCGCGGGTAGAAAACCGAAGCGCGGGGACGATCTGGATGGAGCGGATGGGGCGATCGGGCTCGGAAGCCCGTGCGTATGGGCGATACTGTCTGCTGTGGAGTGGTCTTTTGTCTATATCGCGGCATGGAGGTGCGTACGCGATCCGTTGATGGCTGTGCCGGTCCTGTTTTGCGGCATGACGTCTATGGCTTCGCTCGCTGTTGGGCTGTGTTCATTTAAGGCGCGTGGCCGTACTCGGGCTATCGTGCCGTTGGCGTTAATAGGTGTATCCGCTTTAATCTATGCAGCCACTAGGGGGCGAATCCATGGACTTGCGGTACTGACGGGGATGCTGCTCACATATATAGTGCTGCGTAGCTGTCCGCAGCGCAAAATGCTCGGGGTATGGATGCTTTGCTTTGGGGCGACGGCTCCTGTTTGGGCTGTCTTGCTCAACATGGCGCAGGATCTGATGGTTTTCGAGCCGTTGTTCCTTACTTCGTTGCTGGGGCAAAGTTCGGCTGTCAATGTCGTCGTGGCAACGGTGATCGTCTGCTGTTCTGCGCCCATGTTCGTCACGCACATCGCGCTCACCCGCTCGGTTGAGAACGAGAAGGCCGTCTTGGAGTACCGCGCGAACGGGCTTACCGAAGCAGCTCGCGTGCGCCAGCTTGCCCTGCTTGCGTCGCGCTCCCTTTCTGATGTTCAGTCGCAAATTTTGCTGATGACGGCAGAGGGCGCAACGACAAAGACCATTGCGGAGGACGTAGGTTATGCTGCATCTACGGTGCAAGCGTTGCGATCCGCATCTTACCGCCAGTTGAAGATCAAGAACAAAGCGGAGCTTATTTCATTGTTATCGCAGGTAGATAACGTGTAAACGCCTGGATTATCAACTCAATAGCGAGTGTTTACAGACATCTTTCTCCATTCATGTAAAGGTTGCCGTGCGTCGACGCATTGTTAACCGCTTTTGATTGGAGAAGGCCATGATTAAGCCAAGGAGCGCTATTGCTCGAATCGGAGTCGGCTTGGCGATTGTTGCGGGCTTGTCGATGGGTGCACCTGCCGCATCATTTGCTCAAGAGGAGTTCGACACTTCCCAGGTTTCGAGCATTTCGCAAAGCGCAGATGCTGGAATTGCCACATGTAAGAACAACAAGGATACAGATTTCGCTTTTCAATGTTCTGGCACGAGCGCAACTGGCTATCGCTCGAAGCACGACTCATCTTCAGTTTACATTTGGATTATGGGCTATTCGGGAAAGCCGTTACGTTTGTACGTGGACGGTGCCTATGACAATAGAGGAACGGGCAACATGAATTGCACGCAGGGCGTGTATCGCTCCAACCATGAGCATGAATGGGAGATATACAACCTCGTCCGTGAGAACAAACGCAGTCATGCTCGTCTGACCGCATGGGCCGAGTCCGGATACGGCACGGTCTATGGAAAGTGGAGCCCCGATTGCTGGGGCCATTTTAACAAACTTCCCTCCTAGCCAATCCTCAGCTTCTTGTTGTGATTAGGGCCGGGGCGAAGGGAGGATGATGACAGTTGAATAGAAATCTAATACGGCACGAGCTGTCCAAGATATTTGGCAATCCTATATTTGCGTTGGCTCTTATTTTGGCGACTGCCATTTCGATGGCAGCTGCCATCGAGGCGTGGTGGGCACTCGAGGCCGAGCGCAAGCAGCTGTTATCTTTTGGCTACGGCATTGGTCTGCAGTCTCAGACATACCTCGGCCAAACGCGTGAAAGTAGCTTTGGTAACTGGATCGTTGTGAGCGCGAACGCGCCGTTGCTAGCGTCGGTGTTTTTCTATGCGCTGCCGTTGCTTGCCATGTTGGCCGGGTCGTGGTCATGCCTGTCCGAGCGTTTGAGCGGTTACGAGGCGCAGGTCTGCACGCGTGTTTCTAGAAATGCATATGTGAACGTGAAGATGCTGTCTGCTTTCCTCTCTGCGTTTGCGGTCACGGCTATTCCGCTACTCGTGAACTTTCTGATTGTCTCCATGCTGTTTCCCGCGTATCTCCCCCGGGTCGACGAATCGACTTACGTCGGACTCTATCTGCATAGCTATTTTTCTGGTCTGTTTTATTCCCGGCCTCTGTTATACGTGCTGGTTTATACGCTGTTCGATGCGGTGGCGCTGGGGGTTCTATCCATGGCCGTGACCGGTCTGTCGGTTGTGTTTCGCAGCAGAATCAAGGCGATGGTCGTTCCATATCTGATTATGGTTGCATGGCACTTTGTTAACGATTGGATTTTTAGCGTCCTTTCATGCGTCGGCTTTAACTGCAACATTCTTAACAGCATCAGGTCGGAATCACTAAATAACTGGCCCGACATTCGAGCAGGGTTTGCAGAAATCATTTTGCTGTTCGTCTTTTCTTTGATTTCCGCGAGATTCTTAAAAAGACGCGAGGTGGTCTGATGCTGTTTAGGCTGGTCGCCGCGGACCTGAGGACCGTTTTGAAGAAGAACATCCTTACTTTTATTGCAATTGCGGCAGTGACCGTTGCGAACTTGGTGTACGCCTACGGATTGTCTTCTGTGTATGGGGTCAGGACGGATACTTTGGGGTTTGCGGATAATCTTGCGCTCGTGTTTGCCGGATCTGCTCCGTTTGAGCCTAGGCCCGGGGTCATGTTTGTGCCTCCGTTAGGGTGGCTATTCCTCATTCTGCTTATTCTCTATACAACACTCGATTATCCGACCGAATCGTTGCACGGGCTTGGTTTGCAAGCACTTGTTCGATGCCGGGCAAGAACCCTTTGGTGGGCCTCGCGTTTTATCTTGGTGGCGGCGGTAACGGCATTTTCGCTGCTCGTGGTGGTTTGCTCTGTTGTGATTTGGAGCTTGGTGGTGAGCTCCTCGTTCAGCGCGGTCATTCATGGCGAGTCGCTTCAGCTGGCTAATTTGGCGCCGTGGTTTCTCAAAGCTGGCGAGGCGGATGCGCTGCCGTTTTTCACAGGTCTCTTTTTTGCTTTCGAGGCGCTTGCGTTTGCGCAGGCAGTGATTGGCTTTGTACTTGGGCCGTCGGTCTCGTTTGTGGTTTTAATGAGCTACCTGATCTGCTCGGCATATGCACGACATTGGGCGCTATTGGGTAACGCCTTGATGCTGTTGCGCTGGGGCGGAATTGTCAAAGAGGGAATCGCGGCGGGCTCGAGCGTCTTGTCATCAATTGGGCTTATGTCGTTATGTCTATCGCTGGGTGGACTGTGGTTTCGAAGGGCCGACCTTATAGAAAAGGGGGACAAGATATGAGCGTGATCGTTAGGGACGTATCGAAGCGCATGGGCAAAAACGATGTTCTGCGCAACGTGTCCATCGAGGTTGACCCTGGGACTGTGGTTGGGCTTCAGGGGATAAACGGTTCGGGTAAGACCATGCTTATGCGAGCGGTCTGCGGATTGATCAAGCCTACCGAAGGCGAAATCTCTATCGATGGCCAAAGGCTTGGGGTGGACATCTCGTTCCCGCCGAGTCTGGGGATGTTGATCGAGGCGCCTTCCTTTTTGGGATATCTGTCTGGCTACGATAATTTGGAGCTCATCGCTCAGATCAAGGGCGTTGCCACCCCCGAGGACATTCGCTCTGCCCTGCGGCTCGTGGGGCTCGATGCAGACGAAAAAAAGAAGTTCCGAGCATACTCGCTTGGGATGAAGCAACGTCTGGGGATAGCTGCGGCAATTATGGAAAAGCCGAAGCTACTTGTTCTCGATGAGCCAACAAATGCCCTCGACGAAGCGGGCGTGGAAATACTCAAGCGCGTTGTGGCGATGGCGGCATCAACGGGTCGCGAGGTTATTCTGTCCAGCCATGACGGAGAGGTGCTCGAGGAGCTGGCCGATCGGGTTTACTGCATGCGCGACGGTGCCGTTGTGAAAGTTCGGGAAAGGTCGTGAGCGCGATGAAGAAGACCCTGTGGACAAGAAGGGCGGTGCTTGCTCTTTTCGGCTGTGCTGCTACCGGCCTTGCGGGCATGAGGGTGAGCGTCGTTAACGGGAACCGGACGGTCATTCCTGAGAAATATTATGCGGAGGGCGAATGGCTCTCGATGGATGGGGCGTTTCTGGGTTCGAAGGATGTGGCGACTGACGGGTATTCGTTTTGCATAGACGGGGCAGAGCTGCTCACGCCGCGTGAGTATCTCAAGCGTGCGCATGATGTTTATTCAAAATATGGCATCGTGGATACGAAAACGAAATTGAAGGACGCCGACATCACGTGTGTTATCGCCGTAAAGATGCGTGTCAGGAATAAGGACAATGTCGAAGGCGGAATCAAAACGTATGTTTGGCATTTGGTGCCGGAGTCTGCGCCAAACTATGACTTTGTGGTCAATACCGATCTGATAACGCAGGCAATGCCGGCTCTGGGCGGTTCTGCTGCGTTTGCTGTACAGGTTGGGGCGGAGAACGAGTTGCTCGTCCCATTCATGATGCAAAACACCAACGACTATTTCGAAGGTTACGAGACCGTCCGTTTTGAGAAGGCTTTTCCTGGGACTTATACGATGAAGATGACCGATCTGCCAGAGAGAAGGCTCTTAAGGTTTGAAGTGAAGTAACTCGAGAGCTAGGCAAAATGGGTCCATCGGTGGCACTCGCGCTCGATCCCAGGCGTCCTGGCCCGGAATGACGCGGGGCGAGGCGTCTTCGGTGTCGGCTGGCCTACCGCTTCTTCTTGTTCTTCTGCTTGCGCTGCTTGCCCTTGGTCTCCTGGGGCTTGTCGCCCTGCTTGGCTTCGGCAGCGGCCTTTTCGGCCTTCATCTTCTTGCGTTTGGTCTCGATGCGCAGCTTTTTGTTGATGCGGGCCTTGAGGAAGGGACCGAACTGCTCGGCATCGCCACGGACGAAGGTGTCCTTGGGGATCGTCACGCCCTGGTCGGCGAACATGGCCACAAAGATGCGCTCGCCGTCGAGTACGTGGTCGAGTTTTTCAAACGGGAAGAACTGTGACTTGCCGCTCTTGCCCCAAACCATCAGGCCGTCCTCGTTGGCGGCGACGCGGCGATAGCGGCCACCCATGGACTCGTCGGCCTCGACGGCGTCGATAAAGTCGCGGGCTAGCGTGTGGTGCAGGTTCTTGCTCCACCAGGCCAAAAAGGCGCCGAACACGATCAGCACGACGCCGAACTTGATCCAGCTGCCGCCGGCCACCAGCATGCCGATGCCGATGAGCGCGGCAATCGCGGCGGCGACGTACAGGGAGCCACGGCGCCTGGGCGAGGCGACCAGGCGGGCGAAGTCGGTGACCAGGTCGTTTTCGTACTGGTACTCGTTGAGGTACAGGATGCCGTCGTCGGCTGCGGCCTGCTCCTCGAGCGCGACCTCGACCTGGTCGGCTGCTTCGGAGGGAACGAGGTTGCTCTCTGCGTCTGCCATGCTCTTTAGACTCCTATCGCGGCGGGCTCGCCGTACGGGTTATTATGAATGCAGTATGCCGTGCGACCGCATGGCCGTCGCGGCAACAAGTCTCAGTATACCCGGGGGAGCACCCATGGAATCGTTGTACCGAAAGTATCGCCCGCTCACCTTCGACTCCGTGGTGGGCCAGCAGCATATCGTCTCGACGCTCGAACACGCCATCACCGAGGGGCGCCTGTCCCACGCGTACCTATTCTGCGGACCGCGCGGCACGGGCAAGACCACTATGGCGCGCATTCTGGCCAAGGCGCTGCTGTGCCGCAATGCCGAGGCGGCGCGCGTCGAGGGTGCAAGCGGCTGCATGCCCGACGGTACTTGCGAGGAGTGCGAGCTCATCGCCGAGGGCAACCACCCGGATGTCTACGAGCTCGATGCCGCAAGCCGTACCGGCGTGGACAACGTGCGCGAGGAGATCATCAACTCCGTCAACTTTGCCCCAGTGCGCGGCAAGTACAAGATTTATATCATCGACGAGGTCCACATGCTCACGACGGCGGCGTTCAACGCGCTGCTCAAGACGCTTGAGGAGCCGCCGGCACACGTGATCTTTGTGCTGTGCACCACCGACCCGCAAAAGATTCTGGAGACCATCCTCTCGCGCTGCCAGCGTTTCGATTTCCATCGCATCGGCAACGAGGATATCGAGTATCGCCTGGCATACGTGTGCGAGCAGGAGGGCTTCGATTACGACGACGAGGCGCTGGCTATCGTGGCGCGCCATGCCAAGGGCGGCATGCGCGACGCGCTGTCCACGCTGGAGCAGCTGAGCGTCTTTGGCAACGGTTCTGTGCATGCGGACGACGCCCGCTCGCTTTTGGGCGAGGTTTCGGACCAGATCCTGGGCGAGTTTTCCCGCGCCATTGCCGATCGCGATGTTGCCGAGCTCTATGGACTGATTCGTGTGCAGGTCGAGGAGGGCAATGACCTGCTTGAGCTGACGCGCGACCTGGTGGCGCATGTGCGTGACGTGTACGTTGCCTGCGTTGCCGGTGCCCGTGCCGAGCTGTTTGAGGGCGGCTCGGAGCAGGCCGAGGCGCTTGCTGCCGAGGCCGCTGCCTTTGGCGAGCATCCTGCCGACCGCCTGGCCCGCGTGCTGACGGTGCTCGACGATGCCGCACTGGAGATGAGGGGCGCGAGCGACGTGCGCCTGGTGCTCGAGATTGCCTGCACGCGTCTGGCGCGTCCCGAGGCTGATTTAACGATTGAGGCATTGGCCGAGCGCGTGGCGCGTCTGGAGGCCATGGTTGCCAACGGCGCCGTGCCGGCGAGCGTGGCTGCTGCTCAGGCCGCCGCGCCTGCAGCATCCGTACCCGCTGCTGCCCAGCAGCCGACGCTCATTTCGGGCGCTCGTGCTGCTGCTCCGGCGGCATCCGCTGCCCCTGCTGCTACGTCCGCGCGCCAGGGTGGCATGCCTTGGGACCGCGGCGCTGCTGTTCCGACTGCCCAGCCTGCGCCCCGTTCTGCGTCCGTGTCAGCCTCCAAGCCTG
>CALJNY010000005.1 GCA_937981515.1 uncultured Collinsella sp.
ATTTGGACTCGATCCCAAGACAAAGGTCAAAGACCTCTCCCGCGGCATGGGCATGAAGCTGCAGCTTGCCTGCGCGCTCAGCCACAATGCCAAGCTGCTCGTTTTGGACGAAGCCACCGCGGGCCTCGATCCCATGGCACGCGAGGAGCTGCTTGATGAGCTGCTTGCCTTTGTCGGCGACGGCCAGCACAGCGTGCTGCTCTCGAGCCACATTACGTCCGACCTCGATCGCACCGCTGATCGCGTCATCTGCATCGATAACGGTTCGATTGTGTTTGACCTGCCGCGCGAGGACATTACCGACCGTGCCGGCATCGCCCACTGCACCCAATCGCAGGCTGCCGAGCTTATGGCTTGCGTCGAAGGCGCCTGTGCCGTCCACCACGCCTATAGCGTGGACGTGCTCGTGCCCAACCGTCGCGAAACGCTCGAGGCCTTTCCCGAGATTCCCTGCGATCGGGCAACCATTACTGACTATCTGCGCCTCATGCTGAAAGGGGCTTCGAAATGAAACGCGCCTTTATGTCCGAGCTCGCCATCGTTCGCTCACTTGTCCCGAGCATCGCGGGTGTCGGCCTGTTCATGTTCGTCGTGCAGACGCTCGCCAACGCGTCGGATGGCGATTCCGGTATGAGCGCCGGCGCTTGCGCCGTCAGTGCCATGTCGCCCATCATATTCATGATCTCACTGGCCGGTTTCGACAATCAAAACGGTTGGGAGCGATATCGGGCAACGCTGCCCTTCTCGCGCAAAGACATCATCTGCGCACGCTACCTGAGCATCATTGTCTTCTCGGCTGTCATGGCGTGCGCCGCCGCGCTTCTGAGCATCGTCTCCTTCCCGCTCTTCAACAGCGCGGGTATCCCGTTGACGGGACAGATCGTCTTTGAGATTGCAATAGCCTCGGCAGCATCGATGCTCATCTCCCTCATGATGGTGTTTTTGGCGCAGCCGCTGTTCTTTCGATTTGGACACATGGAGGCGCTGCGCCTATCCGTTGGTCTGTTTGCCCTGCTTGGCTGCGGCACCATGGCCACGTTGAGCTCCTCCAACCCCATCAGCAACTGGCTCATGTCGATTGCCGGAGCGAATCCCGACCCTGCCGTTCTGGGCTGTCTGTGTGCAGGAATTGCCGTGCTGGCCCTCGCACTATGTGCAATCAGCTGCACCGTCAGCACCAAGGTTTATCGAGTACGCGATCTGTAATCGACAGCTAAAAAAGCTTAGGTGGTACCCCGCTAATTTTTTCAATGAAATAAGGCAGCATAGCGTCACCACCGCCCCTCACAGCAGGCCGTCTAGTTCTTGGCAACCAAAAAGACACCGTCAGCATATCGAAGGTGAATACTTTTCCGAGAAGTGAACGAGTAAAAACAGTGCCCTGTAGCATCGACATTTTTAAGGACTCAATTCCTGCGGTTTTTGTCCAAGAATCCTGCAGTTTTGTTCGAAAAAAGTGTGCATGTTCCAGGGGTCCAGATTTACTCGTTCACTTCGCGGAAAACCATTCACCTTCGATTCGAGCCTTAACCAAATGCCCTCTCGAACTATGGCCCCTGTCTCACCACAGCGATATCAAAGCTTCATGGCGGGACGGTATCATCGGACGAGCGCCGTAAATCTGGCGCGGTCGTTCTTTGGGGAGGCATTTCACCCGTGTCGTGGGTCGCAGCAGCATTTGTGTCAGCTTTCTTTGCCGGCGTCACATCTGTCCTGGCCAAATGCGGCATCAAGCAGACCGACTCCGATGTCGCGACGGCCATTCGCACCTGCGTGGTGCTCGTTTTCGCCTGGGCAATGGCGGGCATTTCTGGATCCATTGGAACCATCGGCAGCATCGAACCCAGATCTTGGCTCTTTCTCGTCCTCTCGGGACTCGCTACCGGTGCTTCGTGGATCTGTTACTTTAAGGCGTTGGGCATCGGAGACGTCAATAAGGTCGTACCGGTCGACAAGATGAGCACCGTACTCGCTGCACTGATCGCCATCGTGCTTTTTGGCGAGACGAGCAACCTTGCGGTTAAGCTCGTGGGAACCGCTGTCATCACCCTCGGCACGTTTTTAATGATCGAGAAGAAGCAGTCTGCCGGACCCGAGCAGCAGCAAGACCGGACCTGGCTCGCTTACGCCCTCGGCGCCGCCGTGTTCGCAGCGCTCACGTCCATCCTTGCCAAGGCTGGCATCGAAGGCGTCGAATCCAACCTGGCCACGGCAATCCGTACCTGTGTGGTACTGGTTATGGCATGGGCAATCGTGGCAGCTAAAGGCAAGATGGGCCAAGCCGTGCACGTAGACCGCTACGAACTCGTATTTCTCGCGGCATCGGGCATTGCGACTGGCGCATCGTGGCTGCTATGCTACTACGCCATCGCCACAGGCCAGGTGAGCGTCGTGGTGCAGATCGACAAACTATCGATTGTCGTATCGGTACTATTTGCGCGCTTGGCATTCAACGAAAAACTCTCACGGCGCAGCGCCATCGGTCTCACCCTCATCGTACTGGGCACCGCCGCGCTCGCAGTTTGGAAGTAGCGCGGCCAGCAGCCGCTACATCCTCACACCTGGCTTAGGATGCCTGTACTGACCGTGGGATGCTGTGCGCTTACCGTGCGAGATGGCAAATTTGGGACAGCAGTGCAGGCAACGAAGGCAGGCTGCGCACTCCGGCTTTGTCCAGACGGGAAGGCCCTCGCGCATCTCAATCGCCGCCATGGGGCAGCGCTTAGCGCAGAGGCTACACCCGACGCAGCGGCTAGCATCGACGGCAAACTTGCTCGTCTGCTGCATACGCGGCAGCCCAAACACATGATACGCGCACGATGCAAACAGGGGCACGCGATGGCGCATCATATTGCCCGTGCGCCGTTCCCGCACCGCCTCGATCACAGCATCAATCTGCGCCTCAGCAGCCCTATTGATACCCTCAACCTTTTGAGGGTCAGACAGGTCGAAAACAGGCGTCCAGGTATCAGGCATCTTGACGCTCATCGCCGCATCTAACTCGAGCCCACGCTCGTGCAGCAGATCGCGGGCGAACTTGGCCGATTGCCCGGTCGTCGAACCGTACGTCGAGACATAGAACGTATAGGGGCGCTCGCCGCCCTTTGCACCGGCAGCAATCGACAGGTCGGCAGTCTTCAAAAACTCGATCATCGGTGTCGGCAGACCCCAGGCATACACCGGAGCAACAAATCCCAGCTGGCAGGGGCCTTCCGTCGCAACAAGGCGAAGGGCTTCGGCATCAAAGCGCTCAATCGACATAACTTTGTAGCTTGTCGCCGCTGCAATGCGACGCGCCACATGCTCGCTGTTCCCTGTCGCGCTAAAGTACAGGATCATCTCGTACCCCTGGAATTGACTCGTGAAAAACCGCGCTACTTGCGCAGCGGCTTGGGCAGTGGAATGCCGGCGGCGATAACGGCGGCGATGATCATGCAGACGATACCCTTGAGTGGGAAGCACATGAGCAGCAGGCCCACAACCATGACGGGTTGGCGCATGACGGCGCCCATCGTCGATGCCGTGCAGACGGCGGCACAAAAGACCGGATCTGCGCCGGTGAGGATGGCAAGGCCATAGCCCAGGCTTACGCCCGAGAAGATAACCGGGAAGAAATGGCCGCCGCGCCAACCAAGGTTGATGAGGGCAGGCGTCAGCATGGCCTTAACAAGACCGGTCGCGATAAGCACGCCGGCGGGAATGGTCAAGTAGGTTTCCATGAGCACGTCGGCCTGGGTCTCGCCGGCAAACATGGTATAGGGCAGGACCGTGCCACAGATGGCGAGTGCCAGACCGGCCAGCATGGCCTTGACGACAGGACGCTCCCCTATTGCATGGGACAGTGCCTCGCTTGCATGCTCAGAGACAAAGTACAGCCAGCCGCAGACGGTGCCGATCAACGACAGAGGGACGAGCCAGGTAAGCTCTAGGTTGCCCACCTCGGCGGACTCGAACCTGGGCATGCCCATGCCGCCGCCCACAAGCTGGCCAAGCAGCAGGTAGGTACCCAGACCGCCGGCAATCGCAATACCGTAGACCACCGTCTTTTGCGCCTTGGGCAGCTTGATGGTGATCTCGCCGGACGCGGAGCCCTCGTCGCCGTCGGCACTACCGGCAAGCGGCGCCACAAAGCCAAAAACGGGCGCGGTAAAGAGCGCCGTCAGAGCAGCCTGGGTGCCCAACAGCGTGAGCTCCCTAAACTCGGCTCCAAAGCGACGCATGCGATCGCCGACCCAGCTGCACAGACCTGCGATAACGCCGGTCAGGCCGGCCTCCGGTCCAATGCTTCCGCCAAACAGCAGCGGCAGCAATGCCGCGAGCGAAAGCTTGCCCAGGTTGTCGTACGGATAGCGCCCGTCTTGCTTAACCTTAGCCATCACCTGGTTGAGGTCATCGGTCTTGGTGCCTGTCATCTTTTCGTACAGACCGATTAACAGACCGCCCAGCAGGCAGACAAAAAACGGGTACGGCAAAAAGCCAAACGGGCCGCTGGCAAGCTCGGGCGAAGAGACGCCCAGCGCGTGCGGAATCTCGGTCCATAGATAGTCGATACCGTGCTCCATCGCAAAAAAGAACAGCCAGACCGCGGCACCTGCGAACGCACCGGTCACGGCAACGCTAACTAAAAACAGCGCGCGGTTTGTGGGTTTGGCAAGGTTATCCATCGGGTCCTCCCGCGGTCAAAGTCGACATAGATACGTTTTATTGTAGAGCGAGCGTTGCCCGAACGAGCCAACCATCCACGCCGCGAACGGCACCATTGGGAGCCATAGTGGGGCAGGCTCAAGACTTACCCGTTGATAATCGAGGCAATCTCGCGCAAATCGTTGGCAAAGTAGATGCCCTGCTGGCGCCGTGGGCTCGATAGGCCTTTATCAATCATGTGCCCGAGCAGTGCCTTGAGGTCGTTGTAGTAACCGTCCAGGTTATACAGGATGCATGGAGCACTCAGGTGCCCCAACGACACCGCGGACATGACCTCGGCAATCTCCTCAAGCGTGCCCGTCCCGCCGGGAAAGGCGATGAACGCATCGCCGAGCTCAATCATCTTGGCCTTGCGCTCCCCCATATCACTCGTCACGATAAGGTCGTCGATACCGTCATGTTGAAACTCAGCCTCGATAAAAAAGCTCGGCTCAACACCCGTCACGTGTCCACCCGCCTCGAGTACGCTATCGGCGAGCGCACCCATCAGGCCCGATTTGGACCCACCATATACCAGCGCGTGCCCGTTGGCGCCAATCCAGTTGCCCAGCTCCTGCACCGCGGGCAGAAACGCCGGGTCATTGCCGGCACTGGCACCCAGATACACGGTGATATGCATATTCAGTCCCCCCTGTTGTGGCGCGCGACGTTCGTCTTAGCGCTGGCGTCGACGATACTCGCGCACGCGACGCGAAAGATCGGCAAGCTCGTCGCGATCGAGCTCTTCCAAATGCTCCAGATCATCCATAAAGCGTGCCATGGTGTCCTTTTGACGCATCTTGATAAGCGTATTGCAGTAGTTCACCGCCACGCCCGTGAGCATGGCGATGTAGAAGATGCTGATGACGCTCAGAATGACGGTAATGGCGCGGGCAACCGGTGTCTCGGCCGGAATGTCACCAAAGCCGATGGTCGAGACCGTCTCAAAGCTAAACCACAGGCCATCGCCAAACGTGAGAGTCGTGGACTCGGACAGCCAAACGGCCGTCGAGCACAGCAGATAGAAGATAAGAAACAGGCCCGTGATGCGCGCAAAGCCAGCCTGGCGCAACACGTCGGCAAGCGTCCTCAACTTGTTCATCGCGACCCCTTTTCCCAGACGCCCAATCACGTTCGCTCGGTATTGTCCCACGCCTCCCCCGCAAACGAAACTAGTCATTGGGGACGTTCTTAAATGACTAGTCAAACAAGAACGTCCCCAATGACTAGTCGTTTAAGAACGTCCCCAGTGACTGCCGGGCGGGAGCGTTTAGCGGTGCAGCTGCCGGCTGGGCAGGCTGAGCTGGTATCCTTATGCGGTAATGTCTCGATTCGTTAGGATTGCATGTGAGAGCTGCCACTGTCCTTCGTTCAGCTATATATCGCGCCTTGGCCGTTGCGCTTACCGCGCTCGCCGTACTGAGCGCCGTCACGCCCGCCCCTGCCTTTGCCGCCGACTCCGACCAGCCAGTCAAAACGGTCCGCGTCGGCTGGCTCGTCAACAACGAGGGCTTCCAGAACGGCACCCCCGGCGAGCGTCTCTCGGGATGGGGCTACGAGTACCTCCAGACCCTGTCGTACTACACGCCCGGCTGGCGGTACGAATACGTCTCCGGCACCTTCACCGAGCTTATGGACATGCTCGAGGCAGGCGAGATCGACCTCATGCCCAACATCTCCTATTCCGAGGAACGCGCCCAAAAGCTGCTCTTTTCCTCGAACCCCGAGGGCACCGAGCGCTACTACATCTACGCCAAGCCCGATCGCGACGACCTGACCAAGGGTGACCCCCAAGCGCTCCAAGGCCTTACCATCGGCTACAACCCCGACGTTATGCAAACCTTCGTTGGCCAGCAGTGGCTCGCCAACGAAGGCATTACCTGCACATACAGGGAGTATGACGGGGGATCCATGCTCTTTGACGCACTCGCAAACGACGAAGTCGATGCCGTCATCATGAACGACACCCTTTCGTCGCCCGATGCCTCCCCCATGTTCTACGTTGGCTCGAGTGATTACTATTTTGCCGTCCCCAAAAGCCGCCCCGACCTGATGGACGACATCAATGCCGCCATGTCGGCAATCGCCCGCGTCAACCCACGCTATATCGACGAAGTCAAATCTAACTACTCGGCCCAAAACAGCGGTTCATCATCGCTCAACGGCCCCGAACGTTCCTGGCTCAAAGCAAATGACAACACCATCACGCTTGGCTACATTACGGGCAAACTCCCCTACTGCAACGAAGACGAAGACGGCAAAATGGAAGGTTCGCTCGCATCGCTTGCGACGACGTTGCACGATAAATTTGGCATTACGGTCAAAACCGTCGCCTTTGATAGCTACAAGATGATGTCAAAGGCCCTGTCAAAGGGAAGCATCGACGCTGCGCTGCCGGTATACCGAGATTACTGGTTTGCCGAGCAATCTGGCGTTGTGCAGTCGGTATCGTTGGGAACCGTGTCCCTCACCGCCATCCACACCGGCGGCAACCTGAACAAAGACCTTCAGAACATCGCCTGCACCAAATCATCGTTTATCAACCGAAATGTACTCGAAAGTCTGTTCCCCACAGCGACCGTGACCGAATACCAATCCGCCGATGAAGCGTTCGACGCCCTCAGGAAGGGAACGGCACACTGCATCGTCGCTCCCAGTTCACGTGTAAAAACCATCGGCGACCGTTATGATCTCGAAGGCTACGAGACGACCGAGCTCCCTGACACCTGTGAGCTCTCGTGCTGGATTTCGCGCGGAAAACCCGAGCTGTTGGGAATCATCAACAAGGGCATCATCAATGCCGGAGAATCGCTCTCCGCAAGCAATTACTCCTCCACGTCGTACACGGCCCAGGAATCCAACACGCTTCAATTCCTTTATCGCAACCGTGCCGCCGTTGCAGCTGCCCTCATCGGTATGTTGTCGGTCGGCATCGTCCTGCTCATCTGGGCACTCGTGCGCGCTCGAACCGAGCGCAAAAAAGCCGATGCCGCCAACGCCGCTAAGACGGCATTCCTCACGCGCATGAGCCACGACATCCGTACACCGCTCAACGGTATCCTGGGCCTTATCGAGATCGAGGAATTGAAGGAAGGCGATATCCAGGTCGCCCGCGAGAGCCGTGCCAAGGCGCGCGTTGCCGCCAATCACCTGCTCTCGCTAATCAACGACATCCTCGAGATGGGCAAGATCGAAGACCGCAAGCTAACACTGGAACATGTGCCTTTTAACCTCAAAGAGCTCTGTGACGATACGCTGGTGCTGTGCAAGCTCCGCGCGTCCAGTAACGGCATCACAATGCAGGACAATAGTCTGCCGTACGCCACGGGGCCATACATGGTCGGCAGTCCCACCCATATCCGACAGATCATGATCAACCTGTTAGACAACAGCATTAAGTACAACAAGCACGGCGGCTCCGTCACCTTTAGCTCAAAGACCAAGCCACTCGATAACGGGCGCGCTCTCTTTTGCTTTAGCGTTTCGGACACCGGCATTTGTATGA
>CALJNY010000006.1 GCA_937981515.1 uncultured Collinsella sp.
CCCCACGAGCAGCGGAAAATGCGTGCCGCCGAGCACCACGGTATCGATGCCGTGGTCGCGCAGCGGTTCAACCGTGGCACCGACCAGCGCGTGTACGGCAGGCGTATCAAAGATGTCCTCGTTCTCGAGCCACTGCTCTTGCAGATGCGCACCCGAGGCGAGCTCGTGCTCAACGACCTCGACAAAACTCGAGGCAGGGCAGCCGTATACGTCGACGCCGGCATCCAGGTCCTGAATGGCACGCATGTAAGCACCTGAGCGAATGGTGAGGTTGGTGGCGAGCACGCCCACCCGGCGCGTGCGGGTGCTGTTGATTGCCGCGCGTGCGCCCGGTGCGATCACACCGATGACGGGGACGTCGAGCACCTGCTGGGCCAAACGCAAGGCCGCAGCGGTCGCCGTATTGCAGGCGATGACCATGATCTTGACGTCGTGCTTCGACAGCCAACGGCCCGCCTGCAGTGCAAACGAGCGCACCTCGTCCTCGGTGCGGGTGCCGTAGGGGCAGCGCTTGGTGTCGCCAAAGTAGTAGACGGACTCGTGCGGCAACGCCGTCGCAATCGCGCGCGCAACCGTCAGACCGCCCAGACCCGAGTCGAATACGCCAATGGGACGTGTGTCGCCAGCCAGATTCTCGATATCGGACATTACCTCACCAGATTCTCTCTCGAAAAGATATGGCTCAGCGCGATAGGACCGCACTACGAACGGGCCGCGACGAGCAGCTCTGCCGTTGCCGCCCAGCCATCGACAATCTTGCCGCGCGTGACGTAGGCGTTATCGCAAGCATCCAGGAACTCGGGCGCGCCGGCGCTGGTCAAACCGTTCTCGACCAGGCAGAACGTGCCCACGTGGTCAGCCATGTAGAAGTCGGACTCGGAATCGCCGAGCGCCAGCGTCTCCTCGCGCTCGATACCAAGGTGCTCGCAGAAACGTGCGATGGCAACGCCCTTGTTGAGACCGGCGGGATTGATGTTAAACGCGCGGCCATCCTCGACGCGTTCGAGCTCGAGCGTCGTCGGCTTGGACAGATGCGTCAGGTGACCGTTGCAGGCCCAGACCAGGCCGCAGCCGGCCTCGTCAAGAATGGCCTGGACCTCGTCGTCGGGCACATCGCCGCGCATGCCGACGGTGACCTCGCGGTACTTGTAGCCAGTCGACATGTCGTTGTGGTACTCGATCTTATGCGGCCAGCGGGCGAGAATCTTCTCGCACACGCCGGTCTGCTCGATCACCTGATGCGGCGTGAGGCCGCAGGCGGGGTCGTAGGGCATATCGCCGGTCAGATACTCCCAATCGTTGGCCTTGAGGTCGTACATGACCAGACCGCCCATCTCGCCGATGTAGGAGTTGAGGCCAAGCACGCGCGCATCCTCGTGGATCATGGTGCGGTTGCGGCCCGAGGTGGGGACCACCTGGATGCCGGCGCGGGCAAGTGCCACGACAGCCTCGACGAGCTTGGTCGAGGGGTTGCCGTCGTTGTCGCGCAGCACGCACGAGCCGGGCGCGAGCATGGTGGCGTCCAGATCGGTAAAGACGTACTTAACCTTGGCAAGACGCTCGCGCATCTCGCCCGAAAGCTCAGCGACGGTCGGCAGGGTATTGTGGGACATGGTCACTCCATTACGTAGAAGGGGCTTCTGGTCTTAGGCGTCGTACGCCGCAAGGGTGCGCTTGAGAATCGAACCGTCGCGCTCACAAGGCTCGGGTCCGTTCTTCCGCAGCATACGCTCTTCCTCGCCCTTACCGGTCACGATGACCACGGCAGGACGGACGGTTTCGCGCACGGCAGTCTCGATAGCGGCAACGCGATCAGTCACGATTTGCCAGTTACCATTTCCCTGCGCTTGAACGTTGCGCGCGATCTCGGCGCAAATATCCTCGACATCCTCGGGGCCGGGGTCATCCTCGGTAATCACGATTCGGTCGGCATACTTGCCAGCGGCGATGCCCATCGTGGTGCGTCGATCGACACCCTTACCACCCGTAGCGCCAAATACAACCGCCAGCTCGCGCTCGGGATAGTTCTCGCGCAAGTCGCGCAGGAGCGTCTCGAGGCTCATGCCGTTATGTGCAAAATCGACGACGCCCAAGATTTTGCCCGATACGGACGGATAGAGCTCCATACGGCCAGGAACGAAGACGCCCTCAAAGCCGTGGACGATACCCTCTTCGGAAATGCCCAGGGCCTCGGCGCAGGCAATAGCGGCAAGCGCGTTGGACACATTGAATTTAACCGGCGTGGGAATCACAATGTCGCGCGTAAAGCGGGGCGTGCGCACCGTTGCCACCACGCCGCAGTCACCATTGCGAATCGCCAGCGCAAGCACGTCGGCACGCTCGTCGGTCAGGGAGAACGTCACCGTACGTTCGCAACGAGATGCCGCCTCGAGCACACGATCGACCTTATCCATATCGAGATTGACCACGGCAAAACGGCTCTGCGAGAAGATTTTGAGCTTGCTGGCAAAGTAATCCTCGAGCGTCGGATGCTCAATCGGCGAAATGTGATCCTCGCCGATATTGGTAAAGGCGCCGACTTCAAAGGCGATCTTGCCCGTGCGCTCGTATTTGAGGCCCTGGCTCGATGCCTCCATAACCAGCCACGGGGCACCCGCCTCCGCAGCATGCGCAATGCGAGACTGCAGCAGGAAGGATTCGGGGGTCGTCAGTTTGGAAGGGCCTGCCTCGATGCCGTCGTCGAACTCAATGCCCGTATTAAGAGCGGGCCGATGACAGCCCGTAAGCTTGGCCTCATTGGCGAGAATGCCGCGCAGATAAAAGCTGCAGGTCGACTTGCCCTTGGTGCCTGTAAAGGCGCAGACCTTCACCTTACCCGACGGGTGCCCATAAAAGGCATCTGCCACCACGGCGAGCGTGCGACGAATATCACTCACAATCACCGCGGGAAGATCAACATCGTAATCGACCTCGGAAACGTAGGCCACGGCGCCATCGGCGATTGCCGAAAGCAGGTACTCGCGCTTAAACGCACGGCCCTTGCAGACGAACAACGTGCCCGGACGCACCTGGCGCGAGTCATCAGTCGCAAACTCAATGCGCTGGTCGCACGAAGCGCTCGGTCTGGAAACAACAAGGTCATCTTCCTCGAGCAACTCTATATAGCGCATCAGAGTTAGCTTCTCTTGTGTCGGACTCGACATACAAAGACCTCTCTCGCTAAATTCAGCCTTAAAGGGCAAAAGACGTCCCGCGGCAGAAACGATGAAACATTCTGTATTATCAACCATCCTAATATGCCACCTGACCTTGCGCGCACTGCAGCCTTCTAAAAAATTGCATGGACTGTGCCGTGGGTTAATAAATGACAACAGTGTCCACCCCGTGTAAAAACAGGGAAATCTGGGTGCTATTTTTTATCCAAATGTCTTGATGTGCCTCATTGACTCACAATGCCGACCCATCATGCCCAAGCAAAGGATTCCAGATGAAACGACACTTCGAACGTCGCCACCGCTCGGCACATGTCCAGTTGACCCGGCGCATCGTCTGCGCCTTCGCGACGATCGTTGTGGCCCTTGCCACCATCATCGGCGCGAGCGGCTGTTCGTCCTCCCAGAACGCCTCGAGCACCTACACACTCGTCGAGAATGGCAAGCTCACCGTCGCAAGTGACTTGGCCACGCCCCCGTTTGAATACGTCAACGATTCCGGCGAAGACCAGGGCTTTACCTATGAACTCATGGGCATGATCGCGGACGAGCTCGGTCTGGAGCTCAACTACTTGCCGGCGCAAAAGTTCGACGGCATTATCCCCATGGTCAAACAGGGTGTAAAGACCGATGTCGGCGCATGCAACATCACGATTACCGACGAGCGCAAGGAAGAGGTCGACTTCACCGACCCCTATATCGACTCCAACCAGGGCGTCGCAGTTGCAAAGAACACTGGATACGACACGGTCGACAGCCTCAACGCACCGGGCATCAAAATTGCCGTGCAGTCGGGCACCACGTCCGAGGAGTGGGCAATCGAGAACCTGCCGCAGGCAACCACCGTCAACTTTGACGACTGGACGGCAGCCTTCACCGCCGTCATGAGCGGTCAGTGCCAGGCGGTCGTATGCGATCTTCCCGTTGAGCAGTGGATGGTTTCGAATTCCTTTACCGGTATGGAAATCATCAAAGAGGTTCCGACGGGCGAGCAGTTTGGCATTGCCGTCTCTAAAGACAACCCCGAGCTGACACAGGCCATCAACGATGCCCTTGCCAAGATCAAGAGCTCCGGCGCCTATGACAAACTGTACGAGAAGTGGTTTGGCATGGCACCCACGAGCGGGTCCGATAACGAGGATGCCTCGAGCTCAGAGGACGCGACGGGCGCTTCACTCGCCGTCACCTCGGCGACCGCCAAGTCAAACGAAGACGGCGGCAACGGCGTGCTCGGCGGCATCGCAACCCGCCTGACCTGGGAAGCGACAACGGGTAGCGACGAGGGCGACGTTTCGCAAATTGAGCTTGAGCTGCCCGAAGGCGGGTCATTTGAGAGCACCGATGTTAAGGTCACGCTGCTCGACGGACTGAACCAGACGGGTGTCAAGGCATCGTGCTCGCTGGACGGCTCAAAGCTCGTCATCAAGTTCGCCGATCCCGTCGCTGCCGGCTCGCAGATTCGCGTTGTCGTCCCCGACGTCGTATTCCCGAGCAACGCGGGTGCCTATGCCGTCACCGGCAGCTATGTCGCCGGCGGCGACAAGCGAGATCTTCCCGAGAGCCCCACCATCAGCGTCTCGGAGAGCACCATGGTGCAAGAAATCGTCGCCTGGCTCGATGCCCAGCCTTGGGTTGCCGCATGGAACTCCAACCCGTTTTTGGGCATGTTCTGCAAGCCGCAGATTATCGTCACCTCAATCGCCTCGCTCTTTAAGGGCTGGGGCATAGCACTTGCCGTGACCGCCATCGGTTTTCCGCTCGCCATCCCCATCGGCTTGCTGTTTGCCTTTATGAAAATCAGTCATAGTCGTATGCTGCGCGGCATCGCCGTGACATACATCAACGTCCTGCGCGGAACCCCGCTCTTCCTGCAGATCTACATTGCGTTCTTTGGGTTCCCTATGATCGGTCTCAACGTGCCCAATCTGCCGCTCGGCGTTGGCGTGCTCGCCATCAACTGTTCGGCCTATCTTGCCGAGATTTTCCGTGCCGGCATCGAGAGCGTACCGCATGGTCAAGCGGAAGCTGCCTACTCGCTTGGCATGACTTGGTCCCAAGTTATGTCGCGCATCGTGGTCCCGCAGGCTGTACGTTACGTTATACCGACTATGACCAGCGAGTTCGTTATGCTGTACAAGGACACGTCGCTGCTTTCGAGCGTTGGCGTCATGGAGCTCATGCTGTTCTCCAAAAACCTCACGGCCACCACGGGCAACATTACGCCCTACATTTGCGCCGCACTTTACTATCTGGTCGTGACGATTCCGCTCATCCACATCGTCACCAAGGTGGAGCACCGTCTCGCCGAGCGCAGCAAGCGCTAACCGCTCATACATAGCGTTCACAACCACGACCCGCCGCTTCATCTGAAGATCGGGCCGTGGTTTTTTCGGTTCGCTCGGCGCTTATGCCCTATCACGAAACAAAAGATTGGCATGATAGTAAAGATTATTTGACATCAGCTGCCACAATCCTTGCGGCAGTACACCTGAGCCGTCAGCAGAAAGGATCTTGCATGTGCGGTTTTGTCGGTTTTACCGGTACAGATGAACAGAGTGAGCTGGTTCTCACGGCTATGATGAATCGCATCATCCACCGTGGTCCCGATATGGGCGGCCAGCATATCGTCGACAACGTTGCCCTTGGCTTCCGTCGTCTTTCGATTCTCGATCTTTCCGAAGCTGGAGCTCAGCCCATGTCGAGCGACGACGGCAAGGTCACGATTGTCTTCAACGGAGAGATCTACAACTTCCAGGAGCTTCGCGCCGAGCTGGAGGCAGCCGGCTACGCCTTCCACTGCAACGCTGATACCGAGGTCCTGGTACACGGTTACGAGGAGTGGGGCGAGGACCTGGTCAACCGCCTGCGCGGCATGTACGCGTTCGTGATTCACGACCAGAACAAGAACAAACTCTTTGGCGCTCGCGACATCTTTGGTATCAAGCCGTTCTATTACTACCAGGCATCCGATGGCTCGCTGCTGTTTGGCTCCGAGATCAAGAGTTTCCTGGACCATCCCAAGTTTGAGAAGGCTGTCAACCACGACGCGCTGCGCCCCTACCTGACGCTGCAATTCCCCGCCACGGAGGAGACCTTCTTTAAGGGCGTGTTCAAGCTTGCCCCGGCGCATTGCTTTACGTATGACCTGACGACCAACACCATGGACATCAAGCGTTACTG
>CALJNY010000007.1 GCA_937981515.1 uncultured Collinsella sp.
TCGGCATGCCCCACGCCCGTGAGCGTAAGCGCCAACTCCACGTTTTCCAAAATGGTCTGATGCGGAATGAGGTTATAGCTTTGGAAAACAAAGCCGATGCGGTTGTTGCGGTAGGCATCCCAATCGCGATCGTGAAAATCCTTAGTCGAAATACCGTCGATCAGCAGGTCGCCAGAATCGAAATGATCGAGTCCGCCGATAACGTTGAGCATCGTGGTTTTACCCGAGCCCGAGGGACCCAGAATGGCCACGAACTCGTTATCGCGAAAAGACAGGCTTACGCTGTCGAGCGCCACCTGCGTAAACGACTGCGTAACGTATCTTTTGCAAATACCTTTGAGCTCCAACATGGACGGCAACCTCTCCCACGCGGGCGCACTCGCCCACTCTCCCCCGCCGTTCGTATTCGACGCGTTTGTCCTACTCTATCCCCATTTTTCACCGACACCAGTGAGGAATGTAGGGAACCGCGCCAAAAAACGAACGGAACGGCGCCCAAAAAAGAGGCCCCAAGTGGGGCCTCTATATGGTGGAGATTATCTTGAAAGGCAGCGGACTACTCCGCACAGCGACACACGATCCTCGCGATGCTTTACGTGTTTTTTACTGCTCGCTATTCGCAATCGCCTGGTCGATAAGTTTGTTGAGTGCAGCGCGCTGCTCGGCGGAGCTGATGGCTCCCACGATGGGCTCCCCTACGATGTTGCCATTCTGATCGATGACATACGTTGTCGGGAACGAGAACAAATTTGACGTGAACTTACCGGCCTCGCTATCCGACTTGAACCAGATGTTCTTATACGTCACGCCCTTCTTGCTCAGCACGTCCTTGGCATCTGCAATCTCGCCCTTGTTGCCATCGAGCGTAAAGGAATTGACGCCCACGACCTGGCCGCCCTTCTTGGCAAGCTCCTGATTCAGTTTCTCAAGATCGCCCAGCTCGCCCACGCACGGCTTGCAAGTAGTGAACCAGAAGTTCATGACGGTGACCTTGTTCTTAGAGAACAGCTCGTCGCTGTTCACGTCGTTGCCATCCAGGTCCTTGCCCGTAAAGCTGGGGAACTTCGTCGCCTCGTTCGAAGCATTGGCACCAGCCGTCATGCCAGCGGTCGAAGCGTCGACGCTCTCGCCTGCACTCGGCGTGCTTCCACAGCCGGGGAACTCCTTCTCCAGGCTCTCGAGCTTGTCCTCGATCTCCTTGATCTGCTGTGCACCGGCCTTGAGCGTCTTGAGCTCATCCGCCGTGAACTCATCCTTGGCGCCGTCGATGGTCTTGAGCAGGAAATCGCCGTAATTGCTGCCGTCCTCAATCATTGCCGAGTCTTTATTTGCCGCATTGAATACCTTTTCCCACAGCGCGTTATCACTCGAAAAGATCTCGTTCTCCTTTTTCATGAGCTTCGCATACAGCTCGGCGGCCTCGTCGGCATTGGCCGGCTTCTGCGCAGTGAGTTCTGCGATCTTAGGATCGGAGCTCGCAGATTCGCTCGCATTGCCGCCAGGTGCCGAGCACGCCACAAGACACAAGGCCAGCACCGGCACCATAAACAGGGCCGCAATCTTAGAAAGCTTCATAGTCGTTCCTCCGTTTTGTCGAAGCTTGTTTACTTTTTATCGGCGGTCAAGGGGAGCTTTTCCGCCGACACATCCAGGCCATAGCGATAGCTAATGGCATCGACGGGACAGGCCCCGATGCACTTTCCGCACCGGATGCATTCGGCATGATTGGGTGCGCGGACCACATCAACGTCCATCTGACAAACCTTTGAGCACTTGCCGCACGAGACACATTTGCATGCGTCAACCCGAATCCCCAGTAGGGACACCCTATTCATGAGCGCATAGAATGCGCCGAGCGGGCAAATCCATTTGCAGAAGGGGCGATAGAACAAAACGCTCAGCACTACCACGGCAATGAGAACGACAAGTTTCCAAGTAAAGAGCTGTCCCAACGCAGATCGAATGCCGGCATTGGCAATGGCCAGCGGAATGGCGCCCTCGAGCACACCCTGCGGACAGATGTACTTACAAAAGAACGGGTCGCCCATGCCCACGTCGTTAACCACCAAGACGGGTAGCAGCACCACGGCAAACAGCAACACGACGTACTTGATATACGTAAGCGCCTTGAGCCTTTTTGTCGAAAGCTTTTTGCCGGGAATCTTGTGCAGCAGCTCTTGCAGCCAGCCAAACGGGCACAGAAAGCCGCATACAAAGCGTCCCAGCAGCACGCCGAGCAAAATGAGCGTACCGGTGACGTAGTAAGAAAAGTTGAACTTGGATGAACCTACCACCGACTGGAACGACCCGATGGGGCACGCACCCGATGCCGCGGGGCACGAATAGCAATTAAGTCCAGGTACGCAGACTGTTTTTCCCGCGCCCTGATAGATGCCGCCTTTGGCAAAGTTTGGCAGGTGAATGTTGGTAATAAGTGTTGCCGCCGCCTGAATGAATCCGCGAAATCGGGCCAAAACATGCGACGCAGTGTTTTCTCTTTTATCCAATTCCGATACACTCCAAGCACAGCCTAATCGCTTTGGCCAGCACGGCATCCGCCTCGCCACGCATAACGCCAAAGCACACCATGGCCACACCGACGATCAGCAACGCAACCTGCATTACAGGTTTTATCGCTTTGAACAACTTGACCACTCCTTTCGTCACGCGACCTATTGGACCATATCGACTATAAAATCCGTGTTAAGCGCGATTTGAAATGTGCAAGGAGACTGTTATGCGTATTTTGATCGTCGAGGACGAGCAGGCGCTGTGTGACGCAATCGCGCGCAGCTTGCGAAACTTGGCGTACAGCGTCGACTGCTGTCACGACGGACAGGAGGCGCTCGACCTACTGGACGTTGAGGCCTTCGACCTCGTGGTACTCGACCTCAACCTTCCCCGTATCGACGGCATGACCGT
>CALJNY010000008.1 GCA_937981515.1 uncultured Collinsella sp.
ATGATGGCCATCGACCTGTTCCACGGCACGGCAGCCGGGTTCTTTGTCATCGTGGCCTTTATCAGCTATCTCGTCGGCGGGCACCGCGGCGTTTACCCCGCTCAGCGCATCATCTCACCCAAGCGCCGTTCGCTTATTGTGGATGAGGGCGGTACGGTAGCGGATGCTATCGAGCGCCACAACGACCTGATAGAGTAGGCGTTAGTATTCGCCGTGCAGCCACAATCAGGGGCAATTCGACCTGAGCGCGACCGCACCGTCACGTCATACGCCGGGAGTCGCCCCATGCACGCAACTGATTTTGGTCGCACGCTCATCATCGCCAACCCAGCCGCCCAGTCGGGTGCTGCGCGCGAAGTTGCCGAGCGCCTGCAGCGCTTTTTGGATATGACCGCGCGCTCATCCCAGTTTGACCTGGTGCTGACCGAGCACATGGGACATGCCAAGGAACTTGCCGCACGGGCCCAGGGCTACCGCACGGTTATCGCCCTTGGCGGCGACGGCGTGATTCACGAGGTCGTCAACGGGCTTATGACGCAGGATGAGGCGGTCCGTCCCGCCCTTGCTGTCCTACCCGTAGGCTCCGGCAATGATTTTGCCCAAACACTCGGCATCGACGATTTCTCCGGCAAGGATTTTGGCGCGCTGCTCACCTGCGAGCTGCAGCGTCAGGACATCGGACGCATTCGCTCGTGGAGCCCTGCGAGCGGCAGCGGCGAGGCTGCCGTTGAGTACTACGACCAGACGCTTTCGGTCGGCATCGATGCCGCCATCGGCCTTGGCACCACCGAGCTGCGCAAAAAGACCGGTCTGACGGGCGCGCCGCTCTACACCCTCTCGGGACTTGAGCAGTTTGGCCTGCGCTATCGCAACTACCCCATGACAGTCAGCTTTGACGGCGCGCCCGCCGAGCGCGTAAGGGCAATCATCATGGCGATTCAGCTGGGGCCCACCTATGGCTCGTGCTATCGCATCTGCCCCGATGCCGACCCCTGCGACGGCATACTCGACGTCTGCTACGCCTGCGGCCCCGTCCCTCGTGCGGTTGCCCTGCCTATGTTTCTTTCGGCCAAGGACGGCCACCATACCAAGTTGCCGCCGGTTCGCATGCGTCGCTGCCGTCATGCCGAGCTCACGTTCGAGGAGCCCAACTACCCCATCCAGGCCGACGGCGAGCCCATCGTCGCCTCGCGCATCGAGGTGGACGTCCTCGGCGGAGCCCTCCGCATCTGGCACCCCACCCACTAGCCATCCCTAAGTTGCGGTGAAATAGGGACTGTTTATGCAGCTAAAGCCGCAAAACAGTCCCTATTTCACCGCAACTTATTGAGAAGATCATTCCTCCCTGCCCGGTTTACGACGGTTGACCTTTTTAATGGCGTTGAAGTGCTTGTCGTTGAGCCTGCGCTGGCGCGATCGCTGCGGCACTTTGGTCTTT
>CALJNY010000009.1 GCA_937981515.1 uncultured Collinsella sp.
GGCAATGCGGCAGAGTGATCTTGCTTTCGAGGTGCGGGATTACCTGAAAGGCCACCCCAATGCGGCGGTGGTCAATCTGGGCTGCGGGCTGGACAACACCGGCAGAACCTGCGACAACGGTAGATGCAAGATTTACAATCTGGACTTCCCGGATGTAATCGCCTTGCGGCAGCAGCTACTGCCCGCCGGGGATCGGGAACAAAATATCCCCTGCGACCTGAAAGACACCGCATGGTTTGGCAAAATCAATGCCTCCGGCGGGGCGGTGTTCTTCGCCTCCGGGGTGTTCTATTACTTCCTGACCCAGCAGGTCCGGGAACTGGTGCAGGGGATGGCGGACGCTTTCCCCGGCGGTGTGCTGGTCTTTGATGCTGCCAATCGGACGGCAGTGAAGATGATCGCAAAAACATGGCTTAAGACTGCAAAAATCAAGGATGTGGGGGCATATTTTGCGGTTTCGGATGCCGCCAAGGAAATCGGCACGTGGGACAGCCGTCTGCAGGTCACAAGTCGCGGCTATATGCTGGGCTACAACGATTTAAGGGACCCTTCTGTCAGCGGCTTTTTCCGGTTTCTCGCAAGGGTCGGTGACAACGGGATGAAAATGCAAATCGTGAAAATTAGATTTTGAGAGACAAAAATGAAGCGCGTTCACTTCTCGCCGGCGAGCGCGCTTGCTGCGATTGCATGCTCTGACGTCTTTCCCTCTGCGTCCGTGAGCGCGACGGACGGGGACTCGACCTCGTGGCCGTCAATCGTGAGCCTCATGGCCTTGTCCTCTTTCCTGGTCGGCATTACACCCATCAAGTTCCGCCAGGTCATTTTGACCGCAGGCTCAGGTGGTAAAATGCTACATAGCGTCACCTGAATCTGATGCGATATTCGCTCGCGCGGCACACCGTTTGTTTCTTATGCCCTCTCGAAAGGTTGCGGTAAATGGGTATGGAGCCCTTCAAGCTGAGGCGATTCACTCTCGGACGAAACGGCCAGTTTCTCGACTCCGACGGATTGCCGTCTGACGACAATTCGAAGTTTCTTCGGAACGCCCTGTCCTGTGGTCACATCAACGTTTTGCTTGGATCGGGATTCTCAGCTGGCGTTGTCCCGACTCTCGAGGGCCGTGAATCATGGTTTCGCGCAGTGGAAGAGAAGAAGCTCGAGAGTTCTACCAATGATGTTTGGGAATCCGCCCTGCGTCTCCTGAAGGCAGAGTACTTCCGCTCGGTCATGCTCCCTCTCGAAACGAAAGTCCCTACCCCTGACCAAGCCAGCGCGCTTCGCTCTTTGCTCGGTCTTGTTCGAGACCGCGGAACCACGACGATTCCCAAACGTATCAACCTGTTTACGACAAACTATGACCCGCTCATCGAGAGGGCTCTTGACGGGCACTCAGCATCCTACAACGACGGTTTCGTTGGCAGGGAACACCCCAAGTTCGACTCCTCCGCCTATAGCAGGCTCCAATACGAGCAGTCACTCTTCATGGAGTATAAGGCCCAGGTCGCTACCACGAACGTCATAAAGCCGCACGGCTCTCTGACATGGAGGAGAGACGGCGAGAGTGTAATGTACTCGAACCCTGGTGGCACGCTCCAAGCATGCCTCTCCGGGTGCGAGGACATAAGAACCTTGTCCGTCCTCGATGACGTCAGAGGCCTCGTCAAGAACGATTGCGATGACAGTTCCCTCGGTAATCTTGAGGGTCAAGCTCTATGGCTTAGCGAAGAGGAGAAGACACTCCTAGCTCGCTTCGAAGAGCAATATGACTCGACGCTCTGCATCGTGAACCCGACAAAGAAGAAGTTCGGGGAGACGGTGCTCGAGCGCTACTACTACGACCTGCTCCGGATTTACGCCAACGAACTCGATCGCAACAACGCCCTCCTCCTCGTCTTCGGCTTCTCTTTTGCCGACGAGCACATACGTGAGCTCACCGTGAGGGCCGCGAGGTCGAACCCGAAGCTTCTCATCTTCATCTCGTGCTATAAAGCCGATGACGCCGGCAGCTACGAGGATCATTTCGTGGATTGTGACAACGTTATCCTCCTCGTTCCCGAGGACGGATTGAAGCTCGGACTGGATGTTTTTGCGAGGGGGCTTTCGTGTCTTTCGGAGTAGCAGATGACAGCCTCCTCGTTGGCGAGGTCTCCGAGGTTCACGGCGCGCGCCTGAAGGTGCGCATCTACGCCGATGCCAACGAGGCCCATACCTTCTTCCGTGGTGAGGTGGTGAGAGGCGTTTCTGTCGGGGGATACATTAAGATCCCCTGTGGGTACGACAACGTCATTGGCATCATCGAGGGCGACTACCAGCAGGAGAGCCGCGTCATTCGTGAAACCGCTGATTCCAGGGTCGCTCCTGGGCAAACGATAGAGCGATTCGTGGACGTGTCCGTGTTCGGAGTCATGTCCAAAGATAGATTCGACAGGGGAATCTCAACGCTTCCACTCGTCAAGTCGAAAGCATATCTCCTCACGGCTGACGAACTCGGATCGATTAACTCGCCGACATTACCCGACGAGCCCATCTTTCGCGTGGGCACCCTCGCGGGACACGACGGCACCTCCGTATACCTCCCCGCAAACGCGCTGTTCGCCAGTCACATCGGGGTCTTCGGCAACACCGGTTCGGGCAAGTCGAATACGCTATGCAAGGTATATAGCGACTGCTTCGAGGGAATTGATCATGGAGTCGGGCCGGATAACGTCAAGAGCAAGTTCGTATTCATCGACTTCAACGGTGAGTATGTTGACGACGGAATCCTGACTGATTCGAAGAGCGTGTTTGAGCTCAATACACGAACAGCTGGCGATAAGGTTCCCGTCCCAGAGGATTTCTACTCTGACGTGGACATCTGGTCAATCCTCACGCGCGCAACGGACAAAACGCAGAAACCCTTTCTCTCACGCTGCATAAGCGCTGCAAAACGAGTCCGAGCGAAGAATCTCCCGGGCGTATACCTTAAGAAGATGCTCGAGAATCTTCTCGCTGGTTACTGTGGGAACGCCCCTTCGTTCGGAGAGCAGAGGTCAGACCTCGCACGGCTGGTGGCATTCGCGATTCCTTCATCTTCATATCGAGATGCGCTCGAAAACTCCACCGCCGCACTCGACTGCTTGGAGACACGCGACCGGGGCGCGGTTGTTCACAACACAAATAAAGGTGATAGCGACGGCTATCTGAATAGCCCTACAGACGTTCCTATAGTCTTTGAAGACTGTCTCGCTTTGTGGCTAGATTTTACATCGCTGGCAAACGATGTGCCAAGGCTACTCGCCTTCCTTGCTTACTATCGTTATCTGGAACAATGGCGTCGGGGAAGCATCACCCGAGAGCACATCTCCTCTTGGATTGGTCGTTACTCATCAGAGCTCCAAGAATCTAGGAGGCTATTCGAGGTTCGCGGGAACGGCATGATCGAAGAAATAGAAAACCCGGTCGTCGTCTTCTCGCTCCTCAAGGTCAATCAGGACCAGAAACGAGTCATCCCTCTTGTCATAGCAAAATACCTGTACGAGGAACAGAAGAAACGGGGGCAGAGCGATCTCGAATCGAGCGTTCACCTTATCATTGATGAGGCGCACAACATCCTTTCCTACTCCTCACAGCGCGAGAGCGAGAGCTGGAGAGACTATCGGCTGGAGACCTTCGAGGAGATTGTCAAGGAGGGCCGCAAGTTCGGCATGTATCTCACGGTGTGCAGCCAGCGCCCCGCCGACATATCGCCGACGATTCTCTCGCAGATGCACAACTACTTCATTCACAGGCTCGTAAACGACGAGGACCTAAAGGCCATTGCGAAGTCGGTGTCGTTCATCGACGGCGCGTCCATGAGCATGATTCCCGTGCTGCCGCAAGGATGCTGCATCGGGAGCGGAACAGCGGCGACGCACCCGGCGCGAGTTCAGGTCGAAAGACTTGAGCGCGTGAAACAGCCGAGGAGCTACGACCGAGAGCTCGCTACTACGTGGCGACTTTAACGACACGATTCCGTTCGGCAAGTTGGTGATTGCCAGTCGATAGAGGCCCAGTTGTAGGAGCTCGTGTTTTATCGCTAATTGAATAAAATAGT
>CALJNY010000010.1 GCA_937981515.1 uncultured Collinsella sp.
CTATAAGAACGTCCCCAACGACTAGTCAAAAATGAGCCATGTGTCCCAGTTGTGTAGACTCGTTGAGCCGTCTGGGTATCGTGAAAGATCGCGCGCTCGCCCATCATCAAAAGTGACACACGCTACCAGTTGATGGGAGGCAGCTATGGGCTTCTTTGACAAGATGTTCGAGAAGAAAGAGTGCGCGATTTGCGGTACCGAGCTGGGACTTTTGGGAAAGACCAAGATTAGCGAAGGTTACCTGTGCAAAGAGTGTGCCGGTAAGCTCTCCCCCTACTTCCACGGCTATCGCTCCAGCACCGCGGACGATATCCGCGAGCAACTCGCCTACCGCGAGGCCAATGCCGAGCGCCTGGCCTCGTTCAACCCCACGCGCACGCTGTCTGCCGGGCGCACCAACATCATGCTCGACGAAGACGCGGGTCTGCTGATCATTACCTCGCAGAGCCGCTGGCGCGACGCCAATCCCGACATCATCGAGTTCTCACAGGTACTCGGCTGCGATATGGATATCGACGAGCATCGCACCGAGATCTATCGCGAGACCAAAGATGGCGAGCGCGAGAGCTACAACCCGCCGCGCTACGACCTGGATTACGACTTTAACCTGACCATTCACGTCAACACGCCGTACTTTACCGAGATCAACCTGCGCGTGAACGACTCCACCATCGATCAGCGCGGTTCCATCGAATACCGCGAGGCCAAGCGCCAGGCAACCGAAGTTCGTGACGCCTTGGTGCAGCTGCGCCAGGAAACGCGCGACAGCGTCGTGGCCGCCAAGGCTCCCAAGACCGCGGTCACCTGCCCCTTCTGCGGAGCCACCACCATTCCCGATGCCAGTGGGCGCTGCGAATACTGCGGCGGCGCCATCGGCGCATAGCCTCCGGCACGGAAAGGACCGATCATGGCCTTCGAGAGCGTCAACTATCAGTGCCCTGCGTGTGGCGGCCCCCTTCACTTTGCCAGTGCCGAGCAAAAGCTCGTCTGCGACTACTGCGATTCGCGTTTTGAAGTCGAAGAGGTCGAGGCCCTCTATCGCGAGCGCCAGGACAAGGCAGACGCCAAAGCCGACGCCGCAACAGCGGCGCCCAGCCCCGCCGCCGACAGCGCGGTGCAGGAGCTCGCCCAAAACGCCGGCTATATCTGCTCGTCGTGCGGCGCCGAGTTAATTTCGGACGGCACCGTCGCCGTCACCACCTGTCCGTACTGCGGCAACCCCGCCGTGGCACCCGGCCAGCTCTCGGGAGATTTCTCGCCCGATCTGGTGATTCCGTTTAAGCTCGGGCGCGACGATGTCATGGCCGCGCTCAAGGAACACTACAAGGGCAAGGTCCTGCTGCCCAAGAGCTTTGTCACCGGCAACCACATCGACGAGGTCCAAGGTGTCTACGTGCCGTTTTGGCTCTACGGCGCCCGCGTTGACGGCGAAGTGTGCTTTGATGCGACCAACGAGACCGTGACTGAGGAATCCGATCGCACCGTCACGACCACCGACCACTACGACGCCTACCGTAAGGGCAATATCTCGTTTGAGCGCGTGCCCGTCGACGGATCGTCCAAGATGCCCGACGGCCATATGGACGCCATCGAGCCGTTTGACTACGACGCGCTGCGCCCGTTTTCGGTCGCGTATATGCCCGGCTACATCGCCAACCGCTACGACGAGGATTGCGAAACCTGCAAGGCGCGCGCCGAGCGTCGTATGGAGGAGAGCACGATCTCGGCCCTGCGCGAGACTGTTGTCGACGAATATGACGATGCCACGGTCGAAAGCAAGCAGCTCGACTACACCTGGGAAGACAGCGACTACGCCCTGTTCCCCGTCTGGATGCTCTCCACCTCGTGGAACGGCAAGAGCTACCTGTTTGCCATGAACGGCCAGACCGGTCGCATGGTCGGCGAGCTCCCCTGCTCCAAGCCCAAGCTCGCCATCGCCTCGGTGCTGTTCTTTGTAATCGGGTTTGTCCTCTCCCAGATTCTCTTTATGGGTGGGAATGCCTTCGATCCGGATTACCTCACCTTTGATGTCGGGGGCATTCTCATCAACATCGTTGCGCCGCTGATCATCGTAATCATCGCAGACGTGCTGCTGGTGGGCCAGCTCAAGACAGCCAACGAGGCCACCCACGCCGATTACTACTGCGGAGACCTCGACCTGACCGAGAAGCACGACACCTTCAGCCACACCGAGACCACCGTTGTCATGAAGGACAGCAAGGACGATTAGCCATTCTGACCAATACCACCCGGCCTTTGACGAGAAAGGAAGATCACCATGGGACTCTTGAAAGCTGGATTGGGTGCTGCCGGCGGCGTCATGGCCGACCAGTGGAAGGAATTTATCTATTGCGAATCGATGCCCGCTGACGTCTTGGCCTGCAAGGGCAGCAAGCGCACCGGCGGCCGCAGCTCCAACACACGCGGCGAGGACAACGTCATCTCCAACGGCTCCGTCATCGCCGTCAACGACGGCCAGGGCATGCTCGTGGTGCAAAACGGCAAGATCATCGAGGTCGCGCTGGAGCCTGGCGAGTTCGTCTTCGACACCGGCAGCGAGCCGAGCGTCTTTAGCGGCAATCTGGGCGACTCCATCAAGGAAACGTTCGCCAATATCGGCAGCCGTTTTACCTTTGGCGGCGATGCAGGCAAGGACCAGCGCGTCTACTTTATCAACACCAAGGAGATCATCGGCAACAAGTACGGCACCGCCTCGCCTGTGCCCTTCCGCGTGGTCGATAACAACATTGGCCTGGATGTCGACATCTCCGTTCGCTGCAACGGCGAGTATTCGTACCGCATCACCAACCCGCTGCTGTTCTACACCAACGTGTGCGGCAACGTGACCGATAGCTACACGCGCGATAAGATCGACAGCCAGCTTAAGTCCGAGCTGCTCACCGCCCTGCAGCCCGCCTTTGCCAAGATCTCGGAGATGGGCATCCGCTACAGTGCCATCCCCGGCCACACCACCGAGCTCGCCCGCGCGCTCAACGAGGTCCTCTCCGCCGACTGGCGCGACCTGCGTGGTGTCGAGATCGTGAGCTTTGGTGTTAACTCCATCGCCGCCTCGCAAGAAGACGAGCAGATGATCAAGGACCTGCAGAAGGCCGCGGTCATGCGCGATCCCACCATGGCAGCCGCCAACATCGCCAGCGCCCAGAGCGATGCGATGCGCGCAGCAGCCGCCAACCCCAACGGCGCGATGGCAGGCTTCATGGGCATGGGCATGGCGGGCGGCATGGGCGGCATGAACGCCAGCCAGCTGTTCGCCGCCGGCCAGGCACAGCAGCAAGCTGCCCCACAGCCGACTCCGACACCCGCCCCCACACCGGCTCCTGTCGCTGCCCCCGCGGCCGGCACGTGGACCTGCAGTTGCGGTGCCACCAACACCGGCAAGTTCTGCCCCGAGTGTGGCAGTCCCGCACCCGCCCCGGCACCGACCAAGTGGTTCTGCCCCAACTGCGGCAGCGAAAACGGCGGCAAGTTCTGCAGCAACTGCGGAACGCCCAGGCCCTAGCCCCTCTACCTGGTAATTGGCGGGGAGGTCCGCCACCCCCGCATTTGCTTCTATGGGTTTCGTTCGATAAAGGAGGACACCATGAAGACAACGTTCAAAAAGTCCGTACTCGCATTTCTGACATGCGTCCTGGCGCTCGCCTTTGCCCTGACGGGCTGCAGCGGCGGCGGCAAAGACCCCAAGGCCAACTTCGTCGGCAGCTGGCAGTACTCGGGTGGAACCTTGGACGGCGAAGAGCTCACCGATGAGTACATGGATATGCTCAAGGAGTGGGGCCTCAACTGTATCCTGATCCTCGACGAAGACGGCACGGGCGTCCTCGACATGCTCCTTGAGGTCGCCGACCTGAAATGGGAGGCCAAGGACGCCACCACCGTAACGATTACCGCCGAAGATGAGTCGCACGACCTGAAGCTCAAGGACGACAAGCTCGTCCTCGAGGTGGATGGCGACAAGCTTATCTTTACGAAGTCCGACAAGGATCTGTCCGGTACGGTGAAGAAGGATCGCGAGAACGCCGAGAAGGAAGAAGAGATCGATGAGGCCGTCGAAGACGACGACGTCCAGAGCATCGAAATCTCCCCCGCCGTCACCGTCGCCGATGACGACCTGTGCACCATCACCATCACCGAGAAGTTCAAGGACGACTGGGGCGACATCGGCTTTGTCGTCAACATCACCAACAAGAGCGACAAGGACCTGACCTTCTACGCTCCTTCCGGCAAGACCAACGTCAACGGCACCATGAAGGACCCCTGGTTCTCGGCTCACCTGATGCCCGGCACCAACGCCACCGAGGAATTCACGTTCTCGAACGGCGAGCTTGACAGCCTTGACGACCTGGTCAACACGACCATCGGCATCGACGCCTATCTGACCGATTCCTACGAGGACGTCGCCTCCTACAGCGCAACCATCGCGTAACGGCAGACCACGACAGCCGCGGATTGGCGGACGCATCCGCGCACACCAGACGGGGCCGCAGGAGTTAATCCTGCGGCCCCGCCGTTTTTATGCCGATGCGCGACGAGCTTTAGCGCTCCATATTGGGGACGATGCTGCCCTCGGTCACCGCATGCACGGCAAGACGCATGATGTTGTCGTAGCCGGTCTTGCTCAGGATCTCCGAGATGCGACGCTTGATGGTGCCCTCGCTCATAAACAGCTCGGCCGCGATCTCGCGACGGCTTTTGCCCTCGCAGGCAAGGCGCAAAATCGATAGCTCGACATCGTCGAGGGCCGCCGTGCCCGAGAAAATGCTCTCGGGTGGTTTGGGAAACGTGCAATAGCCCGCCAGCGTGGAGCGCATCACGGCGAACAGCTCGTCGATACCGACGTTCTTGTACACAAAGCTATCGACGCCCGCCTCGCGGGCCTGATCGACAAAGGTGATCTCGGGCATGCCGGTCATGATAATGATGCGACACTCGGGCAGCTGCTCCTTGATGCGCGCCGCCGCCACGATGCCGTTGGAATCATGCTCGGTGCATACGTCCATCAGTATCATGTCCGGACGCTCCTTGAGCGCGACACCCAAGGCCTCGGAGGCATCGGCGATGGCGGAAACAACGGTCATATCGGGCTGATCGCCAACGGAGCGCGCCAGGCTCTCGCGCAGAATGGCCTGGTCTTCGACTATAAGGACGCGAATCATGAGCTTCTCCTCCGAACAGCAGCGTTGGGCGTAAGCGGAATGGATACCGTAAGCGTAAAGGGTGGGGCGGCGTGGACCTCTAGGCTGCCACCCAGATCTTGCGCGACATGCCTCATACCTGGGATACCCGTTCCCTCGCGATACGATACGGGGGCCGGCGCGCCGTCATTAGAGATGGTCATGCGCGCGATGTCGCATCCGTTCGACTCCTCCTGCCACAGGTGCACATGGACCTGGTGGGCCTGCGCGTGCTTGGTGGCGTTGGTCGAGGCCTCGCGGATAATCTGCAAAAAGGCCGCCGCGACACGCGTGTCCTCGGGAAGCGACCCCTC
>CALJNY010000011.1 GCA_937981515.1 uncultured Collinsella sp.
ATAACTAAGCCAACCCCAGCAATATGCCCGCCGAATGCACGACAAACGCCACGATCCAGGCGACCGCCACCTGAAACGCGAACACGGCAACGGCATAGCGCGCGCCCAACTCGCTCCTGACGGCGCCGATGGCCGCCACGCAGGGTGGGTACAGCAACGTAAAGACCAGGAACACGTAAGCGGTAAACGGCGAAAACATGGTCGACAGTGCCGCGGGCGAGGTCGCGCCCAAAAGCACCGTGAGGGTCGAGATGACACTCTCCTTGGCGATAAGTCCGGTGACGAGCGCCGTGGATGCACGCCAGTCACCAAACCCAAGCGGCGCCAACGCCGGCGCAATGATGCTGCCGAGGCCCGCAAGCAGGCTTTGCGACTGGTCGGCGACCACGTTAAAGCGAATATCGAACGTCTGCAGGAACCAGATGACCACCGTAGCGGCAAAGATAATGGTAAAGGCCTTGGTAATAAAGTCTTTGGCCTTATCCCATGCCAGCATCACTGTCGTCTTGACGCTCGGCAGGCGGTAATTGGGCAGCTCCATGATAAACGGCACCGGGTCGCCCTTAAATGCCGTGCGGTTGAGCACCAAGGCCGCGATACAGCCAACCGCAATGCCAATCAGATAGAGCGAGACCATGGCGGGGACCGTCGCCTGCGGGAAAAACGCCCCGCACAGCAGGCCGTAGACCGGCAACTTGGCCGAACAGCTCATGAACGGCGTGAGCATGACCGTCATCTTGCGGTCGTGCTCGGATGGGAGCGTACGGGTCGACATGATAGCCGGCACGGTGCAGCCAAAACCGACGAGCATAGGCACAAAGCTGCGGCCCGACAGGCCAAAGCGACGCAGCACCTTATCCATAACAAAGGCCACGCGCGCCATGTAGCCCGAGTCCTCCAGAATGGAGAGGAACAAGAAGAGCACGACAATAATCGGCAGGAAGGTCAGCACGCTGCCCACACCCGTAAGCACGCCGTCGACAGCCAGTGAGCGCACCACGTCGTTGGTGCCGAACGCCTTGAGGCCCGCATCGGCCGAGGCGATGATGGCAGCGATGCCGTCCTCCATGAGTCCCTGCAACGCCGCGCCGATCACGCCAAACGTCAGCCAAAAAACGAGGCCCATGATCACCAGGAACGCCGGAATGGCCGTGTAGCGACCCGTCAGGATGCGGTCGATCTTGACGGAGCGCACGTGCTCGCGGCTCTCGTGCGGCTTAACGACGCAACGCCCACACACGTCGCCGATAAAGCTAAAGCGCATATCGGCCAGCGCAGACAGGCGGTCGGTGCCGGCCTCGCCCTCCATCTGGGTAATGATGTGCTCGATGGCGTCGAGCTCGTTACGGTCCAGGTGAAGCGCCTCGGTTACCAGCTCGTCGCCCTCAACCAGCTTGGTCGCCGCAAAACGCACGGGAATGTGCGCCGTCGCGGCATGGTCCTCGATAAGGTTGGCAATGCCGTGGATGCAGCGGTGCAGTGCACCGCCGTCTGGGCCATCGGGTGCGCAGAAGTCCAGGCGGCCGGGACGCTCGCGGAAACGCGCCACATGCAGGGCATGATCCACCAGCTCGCCGATACCCTCGTTGCGGGCAGCGCTAATGGGGACAACGGGCACGCCCAAAAGACTCTCGAGCAGGTTGACGTCAATGGCGCCGCCGTTGGTCGTCACCTCGTCCATCATGTTGAGCGCGATGACCATGGGGCGATCGAGCTCCATAAGCTGCAGCGTCAGGTACAGATTGCGCTCAATGTTGGTGGCGTCGATGATATCGATGATGGCGTCCGGGCGCTCGTCGAGGATGAACTGACGGCTCACGACCTCTTCGCCTGTGTACGGCGACAGGGAGTAAATACCGGGCAGGTCGGTAACGCTCGCCCCGGGGTGGTTACGGATGGTGCCGTCCTTGCGGTCGACCGTCACGCCGGGAAAGTTGCCCACGTGCTGGTTCGAGCCGGTCAGCTGGTTGAACAGCGTGGTCTTGCCGCAGTTCTGGTTGCCCACGAGCGCGAAGGTGAGCGGCGTGCCCTCCGGCAGCGGGTTCTCGCCCGCCCGGTCGTGGAACTTG
>CALJNY010000012.1 GCA_937981515.1 uncultured Collinsella sp.
CGTTGCATATCACCTGCTCAATGGGAGCTGCGCCGGTAATGCGCTCGGCATGCGCCGGAACGACGTTTTTGATGCTCGCGTCGCTTGAGCCCTTGATGTCACAGCTCTCGATCACGTCCCACAGGGCCACACCGCCGTTGAGCAGCATAGCCCGCTTGGCGGCAATCGAGGCGTCGAGCGTCGCGGGCTCGCCGCTCGCCAAAGAGTCTCCCTCGTTGGGCGGCACGGGCACACCGAGGCACGCGGCCATCACGCGCCAAAAGCGGTTCTGGGGATTACCATAGTAGAAGGCATTGGCACGCGAGAGCACCGAGGGAAACGACCCCAACACCAAAACGCGCGAGCGCTCGTCAAACACGGGCTCAAACCCATGCTCAATATGTTGATAGCCCTCGTTCGGCGCAGCCACGAGCTAGGCCCTCAGCAGATAACGCACCTCATAGGGTGCGAGTTCAAGGGAGCCCGGCAGCTCGACCGTGGGCGCACCGTCGGCAAGCAGGTCGACGAAGGAGCCGTTGAGTTCGCCGGCTCCAAAGGTGTAGGGCTCGTTCACGGCATTGACCGCCACGAGCACCATCGCGTCGTCGCAGGCGCGCTCGAACAGCAGCTGCTTGTTCTGGATCACCACGTTGCGATAGGCACCATAGTTGAGGGCGCGAGCCGCCGCGTCGTTTGCCGAGCGTAGGTGCGCAAGCTGCTCGATGAAGGCCGTCAGCTCGTTGGGCGCAGGCTCATCGAGCGCAGGTCGCAGCGCCCAGTCGCCATCGGGGCCGCCCTTTTCGCCAGTAATCCCCCACTCGCTACCGTAGTAGACGCACGGAATGCCCGGCATACCAAAGAGCATGCCGTAGGCGGGGCGCAGGCAGGACTTGTCGGTGAGGATGCTTGCCAGGCGCGGCACGTCGTGGTTGTCGACAAACGACAGCAGATGCTTGCCGCGATAAATGCACCACGGGTCACCGCCAAACTGGCGATGAAGCGAGTGGGCAATCTCGAACATGTTGACCGAGTTAAAGCTGGAGTACAGGCCCTTGTAGCACTCGTAGTTGGTGCAGGAGTCGAGCATCTCGTCGTTGACGATCTGGTTGTAGTCGCCGTGGAGCGTCTCGCCGATCAGCACGAAGTCGGGCTTGAGCTCGCGGGTAAAGGCATGTAGGCGGCGCATAAAGTCGCGGTCGAGCATATAGGCGACGTCCAGACGCAGGCCGTCGACGCCAAAGACCTCGGCCCAGCGGCGCACGGACTCAAGCAGGTAATCGACCACGGCGGGGTTTTGCAGGTTGAGCTTCACAAGCTCAAAATGGCCCTCCCAGCCCTCGTACCAAAAGCCGTCGCCGTAGCACGAGTCACCGTCAAAGCTGATGTGGAACCAATCCTTGTACGGCGAGTCCCACTTACGCTCCTGCACATCGCGGAAGGCCCAAAAGCCACGACCGACGTGGTTGAAGACGGCATCGAGTACCACGCGGATGCCATGGGCATGCAATGTCTCGCACACGGCGGCAAAGTCGGCATCGCTGCCTAGGCGGCGGTCGATGTGGCGCAGGCTGCGCGTGTCGTAGCCATGGCTATCGGACTCGAGCATCGGGTTGATGAGCACGGCGCCAACGCCGAGTTCCTGCAGGTAGTCGGCCCATTGGGCAATCTTCATGATGGGCGCATCGGGGTTGGGCGCGGCGTTGGCAGCCTGGGCGAGCTCATCCTCGGCAACGGGGGCGGCGTTTTCGCGCGGAGCTCCGCAAAAGCCCAGCGGATAGATCTGATAGAACGTCGTCTCGTATGCCCACATAGCAACCTCCCGGTAAGCTCAACACAACGACATCCATTGTATGCCCGGCTTGTATCCTCTTCCCCAAAATAAGTTGCGGTGGAATAGTTCCTGTTTGGGCCTTCAGAGGC
>CALJNY010000013.1 GCA_937981515.1 uncultured Collinsella sp.
CGGGTATGGGCTCGGATATGTACGGCGGCAAGGTGTTTGGCTCGCATACGCGCTCGACCGGCGGTTCCGGTTCGCGCGGCGGATCGAGCTTTGACGATTTCTTTGGCGGCAGCAGTTACGGGACCGAGCGCCATCGTGGGGTTTCGCCTGACGCCGGCCGTGTTGCCTCGACTTTTGGTTCGGGCGCGTCGCGAGCCAAAAAGTCGTCGTCTAAGGTGTCCCCGACGGTGGAGCGCAAGGTCGATCGCGCCAGCGCATCGCAGGACTTTGCCGCGGGTGATACCGTGAGCCACAAGACCTTTGGCACGGGCACCGTGATCTCGGTCGCTGGAGACATGATCGAGGTTCAATTCGAAAAGACCGGCCAGACCAAAAAGCTTATGAAAGGTTTTGCACCGATCGTTAAGCTGTCGTGATCCCGGCGGACCTGGGCGGGCGTATAGGGCAACATCGCCTGCTCGGGCAGTCCTGCTCGCACGGAGAGCACATTAAGTGCTCTCCGGCTCGTGCGGAACTCGCGATCGATGTTGCCCTATACGCCCGCCCAGGTCCTTGGGTAACGTTGCTGGACGAACGTCGCTTTGCTCGTTCGCTTTTTGATCTGGAGAGCCGGGTGGGCTGAATACTTAGACATGGCAAGGGGCTCCCTCGTTGAAGAACGGGGGAGCCCCTTGTTTCGTTTTGGTTGTTGTTGCGACCTAGAGGTGGCTGATGATCAGTTCCATCTTGCCTTCGAGGTCGATGGAGCTGACGGTGCTCGGGGCCAGCAGGTGGCTTCCCTTGTGGACGGGGTCGCCGCAGACGGTGCCTTCGCCGTCGATGAGCGACAGACACATGAAGGGCCAGCGCTGGTCGAGGGTTTTGCTGCCGTCGACGCGCACACGATCGACGGTGTAGCAGGAGTTAGACTCGAGCTCGGTCACGCCGTTCACCTCGGGCGCGGTCACCGTGCCGTCGGTCGGAGCCTGGGCATCAAAGTCGATGCAGTCGAGGCTCTGCTCAATGTGCAGTGGGCGCAGCTTGCCGTCGGTGCCGGGACGGTCGTAGTCGTACAGGCGATACGTCACGTCGCTCGACTGCTGCGTCTCCAAAATGAGCGTGCCGGTCTTGATGGCGTGCACGGTACCGGAATCAATCTGGAAAAAGTCGCCCTTGTGGATCGGCAGTACGTTGAGCATGTCGTCCCAGCGGCCGTCCTCGATCATCTGCGCGGCCTCGGCGCGGTCGTGCGCGCGCTGGCCGACAATGATCGTGGCACCGGGCTCGCAGTCCAGCACATACCAGCACTCGGTTTTGCCCAGGCTGCCGTTCTCGTGCTTGGCGGAGTACTCGTCGTTGGGATGAATCTGGATCGAAAGGTCGTCCTTGGCGTCCAGAATCTTAATGAGCAGTGGGAACTCCTTGCCCTCGCAGTTGCCAAAGAGCTCGCGGTGCTCGGCCCACAGCCACGACAGCGTGTGGCCTGCATACGGGCCTTCCGCAATCTGGCAGTCGCCGTTGGGGTGGGCCGAGATGGCCCAGCACTCACCGATGGGTCCATCGGGAATGTCGTAGCCAAATACGGTTTCGAGCTGGCGACCGCCCCAGATCTTCTCGTGGAAGATCGGCGTCAGCTTAATCAAATCGGACATGTTCGTACCCCCATTGTGTTGCGCGGGCGCTGCACAAAACAGCTCAAAGCGAGCGCCCGGATGACTACAAAAACCTATGCCAACGTTACGTTGTGCAACTCAAAGCGGTCGCCAACGTTGCGCGAGACCGAATACTCAAAGGCGGCGCCGCTGTCCAAAAAGCCAATCTGGGTGAGCTCGAGCAGGGGAGAGCCAGGCTTGGCGTCCAAGCGCTCGGCTTCTTCCTCGGTTGCCGCTACGGCGCGAATGGTACGGTGGAAGCTCGAAATCTTCAGCCCACATTGCTCGCGGATGAAGTGGTAGACCGATCCGTACAGGTCCTTCTTTTTAAGGCCTGGAATCAGCTCGAGGGGCATGTAGGTGTACTCGATAACGATGGGCTTCTCATCGGCCTGACGCACGCGCACGATGTGATAGGCAAAGTCATCCTCGGCAATTCCCAGCTGGGCTGCGATGTCCGCTGGTGGATTAACAATCGAGAAATCGTAGACCACCGAGGTCACCTTCTCCCCGCGGTGCTCATACGAAAAGCCCTGGGCACGGTCGTTTTTGCCCTGGAAAAACGCCTGACCGGGAAGTCCCGCCGTGTCCTTAACGTAGGTACCCGATCCGCGTCGGCTGGTAATAAGACCTTCCTCGGTGATTTGCTCGATAGCTCGTTTGACGGTGATTTTGGAAACGCTATAGAGCTCGCAGAACTCAACGACGGTGGGAAGCTTGTCGCCCGGTTTAAGAGTGCCATCCTCGATGCTTCGACGAATATCTGCAGCTATCGCCTCGTATTTGGGAATCATTGAACCTCCTTTCCGACATATATCAATACGCAAGTAAGTATAACCCTTAACAAGGCACCCATATAACCTTTATCTAAGAAGCTCGAGAAAGAAAAAAGAAAAAGACGCTTTACTTTTAGAATTAGAGCGCTATAGTTTAAGCAACGAACGGAATCTTTCCGCAGAACAGGATCGACCGTTTGGGGACGGTTTTGTTTTGGCGGGTTGGATATCGGTATGACCGGTGCGCGCCCGCGCCGGATAACCTGCCAAAGCAAACCCGTCTCCAACCGGAAGCTCTAGAACACGAAAGCGAGGACTTTGATGGCACAGTATCAGCTGCCCAACGACTTCTTCTTTGGCGCTGCTATGTCCGGCCCGCAGACTGAGGGTCAGTGGAACCAGGGCGGCAAGCTCGAGAACCTGTGGGATACCTGGTCCATCCAGGATCTGGGCTCGTTCTACAACTGCGTTGGCTCTTACGCCGGCAATGACTTTATGGCCAAGTACCAGGAAGACCTTCGCATTTTGAAGGACTTGGGCCTGGATACCTATCGCACTTCCATCCAGTGGAGCCGTCTGCTCGATGCCGACGGCAACCTCAACGAGGAAGGCGCCGCGTGGTATCACGAGTTGTTCCGCGCCTCTCGCGAAGCCGGCCTGGAGCCGTTTGTCAACTTGTACCACTTTGACATGCCCACCTACCTCTTTAACCGTGGCGGCTGGGAGAGCCGTGAGGTTGTCGAGGCTTACGCACATTACGCCGACGTCGCCTTCCACGAGTTTGGCCAGGAGATTAAGTACTGGTTCACCTTTAACGAGCCCATCGTCGAGCCCGAGCAGCGCTATCAGGAGGGCGTGTGGTTCCCGCAGCTCCACGACTTCAACCGCGCCCGCACCGTGCAGTATCACATCTCGCTGGCGCACGCGCTGGCCGTGGCCAACTATCGTCGCGCCTATGACGAGGGCGCTATTCGCGCCGATGCCAAGATCGGCATGATCAACTGCTTTACCCCGGTCTACACCAAGGAGAACCCCAGCGAGGCGGACCTCGAGGCCGTGCGCATGACCAGCGGCATCAACAACCGCTGGTGGCTCGACCTCATCACCAAGGGCGAGCTTCCTGCCGACGTGCTCGACAGCCTGGCCGAGGGCGGCGTTAAGCTCCCGTTCCGCGCCGGCGACCAAGAGATCCTCAAGCAGGGTGTTGTCGACTGGCTAGGCTGCAACTACTACCACCCCACGCGTGTTCAGGCGCCGGCGAGCAAGGTCGACCAGTACGGCCTGCCGCACTTTGCCGACGAGTACGTATGGCCCGACGCCGTTATGAACGAGAGCCGCGGCTGGGAGATCTACCCGCAGGGCCTCTACGACTTTGGCATGGACTGCGCTAAGAACTACCCCGATCTTGAGTGGTTCGTTTCCGAGAACGGCATCGGCATCATGGACGAATACAAGAACCGTGACGCCGAAGGAACCATCCAGGATGACTACCGCGTCGACTTTGTACGTCAGCACCTGGAGTGGGTGGCCAAGGCCATCGACGAGGGCGCCAAGTGCCGGGGCTATCACTACTGGGCCGTCATCGATAACTGGTCTTGGGCCAATGCCTTTAAGAATCGTTACGGCTTTGTCGAGGTCGATCTCATGGACGGCTACAAGCGCCGCCTTAAGAAGTCGGCGGCCTGGCTCAAACAGGTCGCCACGACCCACGTGGTTGATTAGCGACCGGGCGAACGCCCAGACCGCGCGCCGCCGCGCGCAACACATGGCACATCTGGTGGCAGAGGGCGACAGACCACCGTGCGCATAGGAAAAGGCCGGATTTGAAAGTTAGGAGCAATCATGGCCAGTGACAACGGAAAGAGCTTCCTCGACAAGTTTGCCGAGGTCTCTGCGAAGGTGGGAAACCAGGTTCACCTGCGTTCCCTGCGTGACGCCTTCGCGACCATCACGCCGCTCTATATCCTTGCGGGTATCGCGGTTCTTATTAACAACGTCGTGTTCCCTCTGTTCCCGCTCGATGCGGCGGGCCTTGCCAACCTTCAGACGTGGGGCTCGGCAATTACGCTGGGCACCCTCAACGTCTCTGCCATTATCTTGGCCGGATTGATTGGCTACAGCCTCGCCAAGAACAAGCGTTTCGATAACCCGCTCGCTTGCGTGGTCGTCGCCATCTCTGCCTTCGTCATCATGATGCCGCAGCAGATCACCGCCTCGCTTGCCGCCACGAGCCCACTGCTCACCGACAAGATCACCTCCGCCGAGGTCACGGGCGCCCTTTCGACTGCCAACACCGGCACCAACGGGCTGTTCTCGGCT
>CALJNY010000014.1 GCA_937981515.1 uncultured Collinsella sp.
CCCTGCATCGTGGCGCAGGACGAGTGCTACAACTGCGAGTGGTCGACCGAGCTCGAGGTTCCGCAGGCTTTTGCCGAGTACGTGAAGGCATGGTTTGCCTGCCACCTGATTGCCCGCGAGTATGGCCTGGGCAGCCCGGACGGCTTTGTCTTTAACATGTCCGTGGGCTATGACCTGGAGGGCATCAAGAGCCCCAAGGTCGATGCGTACATTGAGGGCATGAAGGACGCCAGCGGCTCCGAGGTTTGGAACGAGTGCCGCACGTGGGCGCTCGCTAACCTGGACAAGTTTGAGCATGTCGATGCCGCGTTTGTCGAGTCCATCCCGGCGCGCGTCTCCAACTCCATTACCGAGTCCACGCTGCATGGCTGCCCGCCGGCGGAGATCGAGCGCATCGCGACCTATCTGATTAACGAGAAGGGTCTCAACACCTACATCAAGTGCAACCCCACGCTGCTGGGCTATGAGTTTGCCCGCCAGCGTCTGAACGAGCTGGGCTTTGACTACATCGTCTTCGATGACACGCACTTCCGCGAGGACCTGCAGTGGGCCGATGCCGTGCCTATGTTCGAGCGCCTGATTGCCCTGTGCGCCGAGCGCGGCCTGGAGTTTGGCGTCAAGCTGACCAACACGTTCCCCGTCGACGTGACGAGGAACGAGCTGCCCTCCACCGAGATGTACATGTCCGGCCGTTCGCTGTTCTCGCTGACCATCGAGGCTGCCCGCCGCATTACCGAGCAGTTTGATGGCAAACTGCGCATCAGCTACTCCGGCGGTGCCACGGTCTACAACATCCGCGCCCTGTACGATGCCGGCATTTGGCCCGTCACCCTGGCGACCGACGTGCTCAAGCCTGGTGGCTACGAGCGCTTTAGCCAGATGGCCGGCGAGTTTACCGACCTGGATGGCAAGCCGTTCGCGGGCGTCTCGCTCGAGGCTGTGACTGCGATCCAGACCGACTCACTCACCAACCCGCTCTACAAGAAGCCGCTGCGTCCGCTGCCCGACCGCAAGGTCGCCGGCAAGAGCCCGCTTTCCGACTGCTTTACCACGCCGTGCCGCACGAGCTGCCCCATCCAGCAGGATATTCCCGCCTATCTGGCGGCTGTTGACGAGGACCGCTACGAGGACGCACTCAACATCATCATCGAGCGCAACGCCCTGCCGTTCATCACCGGCACCATCTGCCCGCATCCTTGCGGTCGTGCCTGCGAGCGTGCGTTCTACGAGCCCGAGGGCGCCCAGATTCGCGCCAGCAAGCTCAAGGCCGCCCGCGAGGCCATGACCGCCGTGCTACCCAAGCTGCGTGCCCAGGCTATCGCCAACGACGGCGAGCGCAACGTTGCCGTTATCGGCGGCGGCCCGGCCGGCCTGGCGACGGCATTCTTCCTGACGCGCGCCGGCGTGCCCGTCACCATCTTTGAAGCCCGCGACTCGCTCGGCGGCGTGGTCCGTCACGTGATTCCCGAGTTCCGCATTGCGAGCGACGATATCTCCCACGATGCCGAGCTCTGCCTAGCCTTTGGCGCCAAGGTGCAGCTCAACGCTCGCGTTGATTCCATTGACGAGCTCAAGGACCAGGGCTTTACCGACGTGGTCGTGGCCACCGGTGCCTGGATGCCCGGCTCTGCGGGCCTGGGCGAGGGCGCCGAGCTCGACGTGCTGGAGTTCCTCGAGGCCGCCAAGAAGGGCGAGAAGCTCGAGCTGGGCGAGGACGTCGTGGTCATTGGCGCCGGCAACACCGCCATGGACGCGGCCCGCGTGGCCAAGCGCCTGGCCGGCGTGAAGAACGTGCGCCTGGTCTACCGCCGCACCAAGAAGCAGATGCCCGCCGATGAGGAAGAGCTCGATCTTGCTCTTGCCGACGGCGTTGAGTTCTGCGAGCTGCTGGCACCTAAGGCACTCAACGGCGCCGTGCTGACCTGCGATGTTATGGAGCTTGGCGAGCCGGATGCAAGCGGCCGCCGCAGCCCCGTCGCCACGGGCGAGACCGTCGAGCTTCCCGCCACCACGGTGATCTGCGCCGTGGGCGAGGGCATCGACGCCAGCCTGTACGATGCCGCGGGCGTCGAGCACGACCGTCGCGGCCGCCTTGCCGCCACCTCCACCGGCGTCGAGGGCGTCTGGGCTGCGGGCGACTGCCGCCGCGGTCCTGCCACCGTGGTCGAGGCTATTGCCGATGCCGCCGAAGTCGCCCGTGCCATTGCCGGCGTGGACTTTAACAAGTACGCCGACCAGAATGCTCAGGCCGATCGCGAGGACGCCTGCTACGAGCGCAAGGGGTCGCTGTGCCGCGACAAGCGCAACTGCACCAAGACCCGCTGCCTGGGCTGTGGCTCGGTGTGCGAGGTCTGCTGCGATGTGTGCCCCAACCGCGCCAACGTTGCCATTAAGGTGCCGGGTCTCGCCAAGCATCAGGTCGTCCACGTCGACGGCATGTGCAACGAGTGCGGCAACTGCGCCGTGTTCTGCCCCTACCAGGAGGGCCGTCCCTACAAGGACAAGCTCACCCTGTTCTGGAGCGAGCAGGACATGGAGAACTCCGAGAACGAGGGCTTCCTGGCTGTGGACGAGGACCACTTTAAGGTCCGCGTCGCCGGCACGGTCCGCACCGTCTCGGTCGATGCCGTCAACACCGGCCTTCCCGAGGCCGTCCGCCTGACCATCAGGGCTGTGCGCGACAACTATTCGTATCTCCTTAAGAAATAGGCGAGTCTCTTATGGCCAAATCCATTCAACATAACGTGGCCTACGTTGCCTGCGGAAGCGGTTGCGCCTCCGCAGGCGGCGACGCCCGCTGCAGCGAAGGCTGCATTGGCTGTGGTGCCTGCGTCACGGCCTGCCCCCACGGCGCCATTGCGCTGGTCGATGGCATCGCCCGCGTAGATCGCTCCAAGTGCACAGGCTGTGGCCTGTGCGGCATGGCGTGCCCGCAGCGCGTGATTGCCTTCGTCCCCGGCTACCAGAACATTCTGGTGCGCTGCAACAACACCGATAAGGGTGCCATTGCGCGCAAGGTCTGCGACACGAGCTGCATCGGTTGCGGTATGTGCGCCAAAAAGTGCCCTGCCGGCGCTATCCGCATCGAGGACAACTGCGCCCATATCGACGGCGTGGACTGCCTGTCGTGCGGCATGTGCGCCGTCGTCTGCCCGCATGGCGCCATCCACGACCGCACCGGCATCGCCGCCGGCGTGTAGAAGGGAATCACCATGGCACAGGAATTCACTTTTACCGTTAACGGTGTCGAGCACACGACGACGGAGAATAAACCACTGCTGCGCTATCTGCGCGACGACCTGCACATTCATTCCGCCAAGGACGGCTGCTCCGAGGGCGCGTGCGGTACCTGCACCATCCACGTGGACGGTGCGGCCGTCAAGGCGTGCGTGCTGACCACCGCTCTTGCCGCCGGCCGCAACATCGTGACCGTCGAGGGCCTGCCCGAGGACGTGCGCGAGGCCTTTGTGTACGCCTTTGGCGCCGTGGGCGCCGTGCAGTGCGGTTTTTGCATCCCCGGCATGGTCATGGCGGGTGCAGCGCTCATCGCCGAGGATCCCGAGCCCACCGAGGAGCAGATCAAGTACGCCATCCGCGGCAACGTCTGCCGTTGCACTGGCTACAAAAAGATCATCGAGGGCATTTCGCTGGCGGCCGCGGTGCTCCGCGGCGAAAAGCAGATCGACGAGGACTTGGAGCGCGGCGACGACTACGGCGTGGGCAAGCGCGCCTTCCGTATCGACGTGCGCAAGAAGGTGCTCGGCGAGGGTAAGTACCCCGACGACATCGACGAACTCGATCAGCCGGGCCTGACCTATGCCAGCGCCGTGCGCTCCAAGTACCCGCGCGCCCGCGTGCTCTCCATCGATACCTCCAAGGCCGAGGCCCTGCCCGGCGTGGTGGGCATTCTGCGCGCCGAGGACGTGCCAGTCAACCAGGTCGGTCACCTTATCCAGGACTGGGACGTCATGATCGCCCAGGGCGATATCACCCGCTGCGTGGGTGACGCCATCGTGCTGGTGGTTGCCGAGGACGAGGCGACGCTCGAGAAGGCCAAGAAGCTCGTAAAGATCGATTACGAGCCGCTGGAGCCCGTGCGCAACATCGCCGAGGCCAAGGCCACCGACGCCCCACGCCTGCACGACAGCTTCTTTGCCTTTGGCAACACGGTGGAGCTCAAGGACAATGTATGCCAGAGCCGTCACGTGACGCGTGGCGACGCCGCCAAGGCACTGGCGGAGAGCGCGTTCACCGTGACGCAGCGCTTTACCACGCCCTTTACCGAGCATGCCTTCTTGGAGCCCGAGTGCGCCGTCGCCTTCCCGTACAAGAACGGCGTCAAGGTGCAGTCGACCGATCAAGGTGCCTACGATACGCGCAAAGAGTGTGCCCACATGTTTGGCTGGGACAACGAGCCCGAGCGCGTGGTCGTCGAGACCATGCTCGTGGGCGGCGGCTTTGGCGGTAAAGAGGACGTTTCGATCCAGCACCTGGCCGCGCTTGCTGCCTATAAGTTCCAGCGTCCTGTGAAGTGCAAGCTCACGCGTGCCGAGTCGCTTGCTTTTCATCCCAAGCGTCATGCCATGGACGGTACCTTTACGCTGGGCTGCGACGCCGAGGGCAACTTTACCGGTCTGGACTGCGAGATCAACTTTGACACCGGCGCCTACGCGTCGCTGTGTGGCCCGGTGCTCGAGCGCGCCTGCACACATGCCGTCGGCCCCTACAAGTACCAGAACACCGATATTCGCGGTTATGGCTACTACACCAACAACCCGCCCGCCGGCGCGTACCGCGGCTTTGGCGTTTGCCAGTCCGAGTTTGCGCTCGAGAGCCTGATCGACCTGCTGGCAGAGAAGGTCGGCCTGGATCCGTGGGAGATCCGCTACCGTAACGCCATCGAGCCGGGCGAGGTTTTGCCCAACGGCCAGATTGCCGACTGCTCCACGGCGCTTAAAGAGACGCTGCTCGAGGTCAAGGATGCCTACTATGCGCATCCCGGACACGCCGGTATCGCCTGCGCCATGAAGAACGCTGGCGTGGGCGTTGGCCTGCCCGACGCCGGCCGCTGCAAGATTCGCGTCGAGAACGGCGTGGCCGTGGTCTATGCCGCCACGTCCGACATCGGCCAGGGCTGCAACACCGTCTTTTTGCAGGACGTTGCCGAGGCATGCGGTCTGTCTCTTCGCTGTATTGCCAACGGCGAGTGCTCCACCGAGAACGCTCCCGACTCCGGCACCACGTCTGGCTCGCGACAGACGGTCGTGACCGGCGAGGCCGTGCGCGGTGCCGCCTTCCTGCTGCGCGATGCCATGCTTGACATCGAGGCCGGCAAGCCCGCACCCGATACTCCCGTGAGCGCGCATGGCGACGGCGTCAAAATCGAGTACGACGACGGTCGCGCCTATCAGCTGCACACGCAGGAGCTCGTCGCCGGCCAGGGTATGCATCCCCAGGACCCCGCGGCCGCCATCAAGGCGCTCGAGGGATGCGAGTTTGGCTACGTGTACCTGGAGCCGACCGACAAGCTGGGCGCCGACGTTCCCAACCCCAAGAGCCACATCTGCTACGGCTTTGCCACGCATGTGGTCATTCTGGATGATGACGGCCGCGTGAGCGAGGTCTATGCCGCACACGATTCCGGCAAGGTGGTCAACCCCATCTCCATCCAGGGTCAGATCGAAGGCGGCGTGCTCATGGGTATGGGCTATGCGCTTACCGAGGACTGGCCGCTCAAGGACTGCGTGCCCCAGGCAAGGTACGGCACGCTCGGACTGTTCCGTGCACCCGAGATTCCGGATATCCATGCCATCTACGTGGAGAAGGACGAGTTGCTGCCCGTGGCATACGGCGGCAAGGGCATCGGCGAGATCGCAACGATCCCCACGGCGCCCGCCGTGCAGAACGCCTACCGCGCGTTTGACGGCAAGCTGCGTCCGGATCTGCCCATGGTGGATACGCCGTACAGCCGCGCCCGTCACCGCGGGTAGGGTAGAGCGTGGACGGCCATTGTTGACGGGCCGTTCGCGCTCAACACCAACTGCATATGCTGCGCCTTTGGCCCCAGCTCCATCGCGAGCCGGGGCCTTTTGTTTGGAGCGCCTCCGCATGCGGAAACTGCGTCCCGGAATCATGCCTCAGAATGGGATGCAACTTCCGGATCGGCCTCAGGCGGAAACTGTGTCCCGGAATATGGCTCCAGCGTGGGATGCATTTTCCGGTTGAAGCCTCAAGCGGAAACGGCGTCCCGGAATTCGGTCTCGGAACGGGTCGTGCTTTCCGCTAGGCCCGCCATCCGGAAAGTGCATCCCGTTTTGAGCGCTCAATTTGGGACATGGTTTCCGCGGGTGCTGCCAACCGGAAAGTGTGTCCCAGTTTGGTGGGCAGGCGGGCATAAGCTCAGCAGCTCCTACAGCTCAATATCGTTGAGCCATGTCGGCAGCGCGGTCTGCCGGATGCCTGCCGTCTGCAGCTTTTTGGCGAGCATTCCTGTCGAGCGGACCTCGTTCATGGTAAAGCGCAGCAGAGGGTGACCGTAGAGCGATAGGTGCGCCTCGCGCTGTCGTTCGGCAACGAGCGCCTCGGCGGTGGTGCGTCCGGCCAGCATGGTCTGGTCGGTATATTTGATGAGCCCGTCGAGCTCGCCAAGCGTGAGTTCCCGCGCCTGGCGCTCCCAGGCAAAGTCCGTTCGTATGGGCTTGGCCGAATCGAAGGGGTCCGTCAGCTCGTATTGCAGTTGGTCGGGTGCGAAGCCGGTCTCGATCATGACGGCGCGGGCGACTGATTCTCCACCGCTCTCGGCGCGGGCGTCGGCATATCGAAGCGTTGTGAGGGCGGTGCGAATCGCGCGACCATTGCGGGCAGTCGCTCGTTGCTCAACGGCCTCCATCAGCTGTTCCGACGCAAGGCCGAGCTTTGAGATCGCCGAATCGGCAATGGGCATGCCGTCGGCAAAACCAGTTTGCAGCAGGCAATCTGTGGCCGTTTGGATGGGCGGCGTTACCGATATGCTGGCTCTGCGTATTGCTCCGGCCGGCTCAATCTGGTGTCGCTGAATATGTGCGCCCGGACGAGCCGACGGCTTTGTCGAGCTGCAAACATGCACGACGTTCAGGTGTCGCCACGAGACCTCGAGCCCCAGCAGGCAAGCTGCCGAAAACGAGCAGAACGTCCAATCGGGATGGATGATCGCAAGGGCGCGGAGGATTTCGCAATGGCGTTGCGCTCGGTTGAGTTCATCCCAGCGCGTTTTTCGCGCAAACAACCCCGGCATGGGCGAGACAACCGTGCCGCTGGTGCGCCGAAGGAGCGCTTTTCGGATCGCCGTGCTCGGGGGAATCAGGCAGCGCCCCTCTTGTTCGGCTTGAGTGAGCAGTTGGTCGATGAGCTGGTCATTGCAATGGGTCATGAGCTACCGCCTCCTTTTGGGTAGCAAAAACGTATCAGCTGGAACTTGCCGCTCAGCTGACCAAAAGCTGACCAAAATCTAACCATGCAGGTAGATGACCTGCTTTTGGCGACATATTTCTTGTTTGAATCGGTGGGCGGTAATCGGCGACCGTGAACGGTAGCTAGATATGAAACCTTGGTAAGTTTCGGGACGTGTACTTTTC
>CALJNY010000015.1 GCA_937981515.1 uncultured Collinsella sp.
AGAACCCTCAGTTGCTTCACTGAGGCCGTATTCGAAGCAGCAGCTTCTGATATTGGCGATGACCAGCTGGTTTATAGGTGTTAAGGCATCGGTCATCTCTGGAGCGCCACTTTACTCCAAAAGCATCAACCATTTGTTTCCCGTCGGTAAAAGGCAGGTTTTTTTCGCCAAGCGTTCTTATATATAGAGAAGTTCGGGTTCGAACCCGTGTCGCGGCAACAAAAAAGCGACCAACCGGAGTCGATCGCTTTCTTTTCTATGGTGGGCCGTCAGGGGTTCGAACCCTGGACCTTGGGATTAAAAGTCCCCTGCTCTGCCAGCTGAGCTAACGGCCCGCGGGTGGCATTGTACCACGGTCTGGGACTATTCCCAACTCCATTGGCCGTTCTGGAAAATCACAACTTCACGTCCATCAGGTGTTATGCCCGTAATATCGATATCGTCCGTGCCAATCATAAAGTCGACATGCGTGCTCGAAACGTTAACGCCATGCTCCAAGAGCTCCTCCTTGGACATGTCATACCCACCCTCGATGCACTCAGGGAAGCCGACGCCTAGCGCAAGGTGGCAGCTAGCGTTCTCGTCATAGAGCGTGTCATAGAACAGAACGCCGCTTTCGCGGATCGGAGTGTTCTTGGAAATGAGCGCGACCTCACCCAGATGAGCGGCACCTTCATCGGTGTCAATAATACTCGCAAGCGTCGCCTTGCCCATGCGGGCATCGTAGTCCACTACGCGGCCGGCCTCGAACTTAATCCAAAAATCGTCAACCTTGTTACCGTGGTGAATGAGCGGCATGGCCGAGTACACGATACCGTCGGCGCGCATGCGATCGGGCGAAGTGAAGACTTCTTCGGTGGGAATGTTGGGGAAGAAGGGGTGTCCATCGGACGTCTTGCCCTTGCCGCCGGCCCACTCGTGACCTTTCGTCATGCCAATCCTCAGATCGGTTCCATTTGCCGCGGTGTAATGCAGGTAGTCGAAACGATTGTCGTTCAGGAAGCGCAAGTTCTTTTCGAACGCCGCGTCATGAAGCTCCCAATCGCTCTCCGGGTCCTGGCCATCGGCACGAGCGGTGTGCAGAATCGCATTCCACAGCTTATAGATTGCAACCTCATCGGCGTCTCCCGGGAACACCTCGCGCGCCCAAGCCACGACCGGAGCGCCGGCGATACACCACGGGTTGATGTTGTAGTCCAGTCCACGGCGGAAGACCTTGCACTGCGTGTTCCTTGCCTTAGAAGCTGCAGCGGGCTTGGCGGGATCGATACCCTTGAGAGCCGCAGGATCCGCACCCTCGATAAAGATAAAGCAGGCACCGTCCTGGGCCAGGGAATCCAGCTGCAGGCGCTTCCACTCGGGCGTCTGCTCAAAATAGCTTTTCTCGACATGCTCGTACGTGAGCCTCGTCACGGCATCATCGGCCCAAATGACCGTCACGTGGCCGGCGCCGGCAGCATAGGCCTCCGCGACCACCACGCGCGCAAACGGCGCGCACTCGACCGGAGACTGAACGACGACCTCCTGGCCGGGCTTGACGTTTACGCCCTTGCGGACGACCAGGCGCGCGTAGTTTTTAATCTTGGGCTCCAGGGCCTTCATGCCCTCCAGAGCCTCTTCGACCGTCAGGGCAGCTCGAATCATGTGCCACTCCATCTATCTATAGAACAGTAAAAAGGCGCGCCGCAAAAACGACGCGCCTTATATCTTAGCGATAAGTATGTATGCAAACGCTACTTCTTCTTGGAGTCCTTCTTGTCCTCCTCGGCAGCCGAACGCTCGATAAGAGCGTTGAGCTTGTTCTCGGACATGCCCTCGGCCTGTGCGCGGTACATGTTGCGCAGGGGACGAATACGAACGAAGTCGTAGATAAAGTCACCCAGAATGACGACGTAGGACAAAACAATACCGACCATCTGGACGGGGCTGGACACCATGCCAGCGGGAGCGAAGTACAGCGAGGCCCAAATTGCCACGACGAGCACCATGCCAATGGCGAGCACAATCCACCAGATGCGACGGCGCTTGGTGTAGTCCTCGTCCTGCTTGAGGAGAATATTCGACACCGTATAGATGCGGTCCTCCTTGGCGCGCTGCTTAGCCTTGCGGGCGCGCTTCTCCTCTTTAGAGAGGCCCTCGAGGTTCTCGCCCTTCTCGAGCTCTTTGCGGCGTGCCTTAGACGAAGCCGGCACGACGCGAACGGAGCTCGCTGCTTGGCGGGCGGGCTTAGCAGATGCGGCAGACTTGCGCGCAACCCCGGTAACTTCGTGGGATTGCGTGCGCTTGTTCGTGGCGCTACGGGTACTCACTTATGCGTTCTCCTTCATGCTTGTGAACTGGGAGCCCGTGATGATCTGGAAGGCCTCGCGATAGCGCTCGGACGTGCCATCGATGACCTCGGCGGGCAGGTGCGGGGTCTCCCCCGTCATATCCCAGTTGGCCTTGAGCCAATTGCGGACGAATTGCTTGTCGTAGCTAGGCTGGATCTTGCCCTCCTCGTAGCTGGCAGCAGGCCAGAAACGGCTGGAGTCGGGCGTGAGACACTCGTCGATCAGCGTGACCTTGCCATCAATAACACCAAACTCGAACTTGGTGTCGGCAATGATGATGCCACGGGTCGCGGCGTACTCGGCAGCGGCCTTGTAGATCTTGAGGGAAAGGTCACGAATCTGCGTGGCGATGTCCTCGCCCACGATCTCGCAGCAACGCTCGAACGAGATGTTCTCGTCGTGGTCACCGATCTCGGCCTTCGTGGACGGCGTGAACAGCGGCTCAGGAAGCTTGGAAGCCTCGGTCAGGCCCTCAGGCAGCTGGATGCCGCAGACGGTGCCGTTCTCGTCGTAGGTCTTCTTGCCCGAACCGGTCAGATAGCCGCGGACGATGCACTCGATAGGAATCGTCTGGGCCTTCTTAACCAGCATGGCGCGGCCAGCGAGGTAGTCACGATACTCAGCAAACTCCTCGGGGAAATCCGCCGGGTCGATGGAAACGAGATGGTTGGGGACGATGTCGGCAAACTTATCGAACCAGAATGCCGAGATGCGATTGAGTACCTCTCCCTTAAACGGAATCTCGTCGGGAAGAATGAAGTCGAACGCAGAAATGCGGTCGGTGGCGACCATCAGCAGGTTTTCACCGGCATCATAGATATCACGAACCTTGCCACGGGAATCCGGACGACGCTCCATCGTTGTCACGTGAGTCACTCCTTACCTAAATACGACAGTAATGCGGGTTCTTCCCCGCACGTTTTCGCAAACTCGGAGCGGCAGGGACGAAACCCCTCCTTCACCGAATAGCGAAAAGCTAGTGCTCCATTGTAGTAGATGCCGCGTCCGCCGTGTGCTCGCGAGGCAGATGAATCGTAAAAGTCGTACCCTTTCCAAGCTCCGACTCCACGGATATGTAGCCATGATGACGCTCGACAATCTGCTTGGTCACGGCGAGGCCCACGCCCAGGCCGCCCGCCTCGCGGGCGCGACTGGCGTCGGCACGCCAAAAACGACCGAAGATGCGCGACAAATCATCCTTGGCGATACCGATGCCCGTATCCGAAACCGCAATATCGACGTGCTTACGGTCGCTGAGCACCGAAACCACGACCCAACCTCCCTCGGGGGTATAGCGCATGGCGTTACTCAAGAGGTTGATGACGCATTGCGTGATCATGTCGGGATCCGCCTCGACAACGTCATCGTGGCCCTGCGTCTCATCTGCAAAGCGCAAACGCAGGTCACGGTCGGCAAACAGGCGCTCCTGGCCATTCACAATCGAACGCACAAACGGCACCATATCCACCGGCTCCAGGTTGAGCGGCGCGGTACTGTTTTCCATGCGCGACAGGTCGAGCATCTGCTGCACCAGACGGGCCAGACGACGTGTCTCGGATGCGACTGTCTCCAGGTGTTCGTCGTCGGTGGGATACACACCGTCTTGCATGGCCTCGACCGTCGCAAGCATGGCCATGAGCGGCGTGCGCAGCTCGTGGGCAACATCAGAGGTCAGGCGCTTCTCGTGCTTCATGTCCTTCTCGAGTGAGGTGGCCATCTCGTCGAAGGTCTCTCCCAGCTGATCGATCTCATCATCGCCGCGCAAGCCCGTACGAGCGGACAGGTCTCCATCGCGAATCTGCTTGGCGGTGCTGGTAATACGATGAATCGGCTTGGTGAGCATGCGCGACATGAGCGCTCCGATAACGACCGAGATGCAGACGGCCACAACCGCGGCAAGGGCCATGGCGTTAAAGGTCTTCTCTCTGAATGCTGAGTCTGCCCTGGTGAGCAGGGCATCGGAGCCAACCGCCCACAATTTGACCTGACCCACGTGCTCGCCGGAGGACGTCACGATCTCAACGTTGGCAACACTATTGGAATCGGTGGGAGCAGACGAGACTGGGCTGTGCGATGCCTTCTTTCCGCTCGTATCGTCGGTCGTCGCCTGATTTTCGCGTACATCGGCAGTAGCGCTTGCCGAGGGCCACGAGTCGTCGTAGACGATGACGCCCTTTTTATTGACGACCTGCATACCAAGATCGTCGGACACCAAGCTCGATGTCGCGACCGTACGCAGCTCCCCCGCGGTCCAAGAACCGTTTTCCTCATATGACGTTGCCAACTTTTCGGCAGCGGAATTGGCGATTTCGACAATATTGGAGCGCGTGTAATCCGTAAAAACCGTGCCCCATACAACGGAGACTACGCCCACCAGCACCAATACCGTCATGAGCGATGTCAGGGCAAAAGCCAGGGCCATGCGCGATGGATAGCTCATCGTTGGCCGTGAATCGGAACGAGGCGTGTTCCAACTAGCCTTGGAACCCGCCTCGTTCTCCTGCTTATGCTTTTGCCCGATTTCAAAGCGCGCAGGTGTCATATGTGATTTCCTTTATTTCTCGTCCGACTTATCAGTCTTGGTCGGAGCCTCGAAGCGGTAGCCGACACCGTGGACGGTGTAGAGCCACTTGGGCTTCTTGGGGTCGTCGCCCAGCTTGGCGCGAAGGTTCTTCACGTGGCTGTCGATGGTGCGCTCGTAACCCTCAAAGTCGTAGCCGAGCACCTTCTCGACCAGCTCCATGCGGTTGTAGACGCGACCGGGGTGACGGGCAAGCGTGGTAAGCAGCTTGAACTCGGAAGCCGTCAGGTCGACTTCCTTGCCCTCGACCAAAATCTTGTGGCCCGAGATGTCGATGACCAGATCGCCAAAGTCGAGCACCTCGACGGCCGGCTCATCGGCCTGGTGGGCACGGCGGAACAAGGCGCGCACGCGCGCGACAAGCTCGCGCGGCGAGAACGGCTTGATCAGGTAGTCGTCGGCACCGAGCTCGAGGCCGATAATACGGTCCTCGATCTCGCCCTTGGCCGTCAGCATAATAATGGGGACATCCGAGGTATCGCGAATGGTGCGGCAAACGCGCTCGCCGGGAATCTTAGGGAGCATGAGGTCGAGCACGACCAGGTCGAACTGATGCTTCTCGAACTCCTCGATAGCGGACTGGCCGTCGCCCACGCCCACAACCCAATAGCCCTCGCGCTCGAGATAGGCAGCGACAGCGTCACGGATTGCCTTCTCATCCTCGACCAGCAGAATCTTTTTTGCATCTGAAGCCATAACACGGCCCCCCTGTCTCAATTAGCTAAGAACAAGCTCATTTTAACGCACCTGAGCCCACCGAGTATCGCATGGGTGCGATAGCTCGGCGGGCGGTACTCATAGTCACAACGCGCTTATTCCCCTGTCGACGCCTTTTTAACCCCTCGGAGACTAAAGAGAGAACAAGCGAGCGGTAACCGTCTCGGGAATTCCCTGGCTGTTACGCACCGTTGCGTACGTTAAGAACGAGTTCGATTTACCCGCCGTAGCAGGATAATCGCCATACTCCAAAGCTCGGTCGGGTGACAGAAGCGAGCCGTAGGTCTTAGCCGAAGTGTCAATCAAAAAATGCGACGCCTGAACTTTAACCAGGTATTTGTTTTTCCTTCCCGCAGCGCACGCGAGCGGTTCACGCGAAAGGAAGAGGTACGGCCCGCCCTCGTTACCGATATAGGTGCCCATATTGCCCAGGCTACCCACACCGCTATACGTTGCCTCGATGGAGAACACGAAGGTGTCGCCCATATACACGGCCTCGAAAGGCGAAACCGACGAAGGAAGCACCAGCTGAGCTCGCTTCGTGTTGTTGCCGTCAGTCAAGTCGATCGCCGTCATACCGTAATAGACGCCCTCATCATTGTGTACGCGGGGCGAGATGGTCAGGATGCCGTCGCTCACACGCGGGGCGGATGCGAAACGGCCCGTCGACTTCCAAATAGTCTCAGGCTTGGACTCGCTGGGCGACTGGCGGTAGCAGCACGAATCGCTACTCGTCTTGGTGCCGCCGGACGAAGGCATCTTATACCAGATGACCGACGACCCATACGCTGTGAAGAGCGGCGGATCGTAGTTCTCGCCACCGCGGTCGAGCTCGACAGCGTTGCCAGTAAGGGAGGAGCCTGCAAGGTTTTGCGCATAGAGTTTCCAAGACGCATTGGCAAAGTTCATCTCGACACACGCGAACACGCCATCGCCCGCGCGAACGTCGTAAAACGCATAACCGGTTCCCTCAATGGGATCCTCAATAAGTGTGGTAAGCGAGCCATCGCCCAGGTTGAGCACACCAAGCGTATTGGCATGCAGGGCAGAAGCAGGCGCCATCATCGCGGCAGCGTAGTCTCCATCGCAGTAGTACAGCAGCGTGCCCAGCGGCAGCGTCCACGAGGCCGCGGGCTCAAGATCGATATCGACAGCTTCGTACTCATCAGTGATCGAGACAACCTTCGAATCGTCCTTGATAACCTGCGGCTCGCCGGCGGCGTCATCGCTGGTACCCGTTTTTTTCGAGCAACCGGCAAGCACCGTGGCAGCGCCCGCGGCAACCCCACCGAGTACAAAGCCGCGACGCGATATTCCGTTCTTGATGTGATTGACGATACCCATTAGGCAATCTCGGCGCGTGCGGCCTCGATAGCGCGCGTAAGCTGATCGGCGCAAGAGGTCTTTTTCATACCGCAGGTATTACCCGCGAGAACCTCGATCACGCGGTCGGCGGGAGCGCCCTCGACCAGCCTGGAGATGGCCTTGAGGTTGCCATCGCAGCCGCCGGTAAACTCAACGCCCAGCACCTTGCTGCCGTCATCGGAAAGATTGAGGTGGATATTGCGAGCGCATACGCCCTGCGGCTTGTAGTCAAAACTAATCATTGAGATCCCCTCTCAGAAAGAAATTTCAGACGTCTATTATCCCCGTCCGAGCCGATAAAGTATCGCGGGCACCGATTCAACATCCTACGATGCTTGGACTAGTGGGGGCAAGATTAGCAGTCCGCACCCTGTGCGTGGACCATGCGCTTATCCCGATACATATTGTGGTCGGCGACACGATATACATCGGCCAGCGTATTTCCAGCCATCTCGACGGTCGCTACGCCAATCGATGCGCTGACCGTCAGGGCCTCATCGCTTACCGCGGCAAGACCGAGACGAAGATCCTGTTCCAGCACGAGCGCAGACTCGTTGTCAGCATGGGGGCAAACCAGCAAAAACTCGTCGCCGCCAACGCGCATCGGCAGGTAATCCGCACCAGCCACCCGCCGCAGCACGGACGCCGTCCGTCGCAGCAGTTCATCCCCCATCTCGTGACCATAAATGTCGTTGGTCCGCTTGAGATAATTACAGTCCACCACAATCACGCTCACTGGCAAGCCCTCGTTTACCAGGCTATCTCCACGCGATTCCAGATAGTTGCGGTTGCGAAGCCCCGTCAGTTTATCTTGGTATGACAGCTCCTCGGCATGCTTGACCATCGATATGTTGTGCGTCGCCACGACGACCGACTCCAGCCGGCCTTGCTCATCGCGATGCTGGGGGACAACCTGTAGCGAGTACCAAGCGCCTCGACAATCTCGCACCTCGGCAGTCAAGTACGGCACGCCCTCCATACGTTCTCGAAGCGTACTTATATCTACGAGTCCCACAACCGCTTCGCGGCTTTCGGGGCTCACGATATCCCGGCAGACCGTGTCCATAAAGTCATATGCCTCGTTGTGCTCGGCAAATATCTTCGCTATCGCTGGCGACATATTGATTCCCTCGATCTCGAGGGTGTCGAGATGCAAAAGGAAGGTCGAATCGTAGACGGCGGTTATGGCATTGATAATGCCGAGCTGTTTATCCTTTTCGACCAAATTGCGGTGGTCAACGATATTTCGAGCCAACAGTACCACGACCCAAAACGCAAGGCACACCAAGACGCCGACGGCGACAAATGAAATCCTGTCGGACATGACCTCAGATTTGGGATATAGCGCAAACAGGCGGTAGTCCTTATATGCCGCACGCACGGCATATAAGGTAGTCCCCCGATATTCGATACGTGTTACGCCCTCGTCTTTCCAGTCAATTCCGCTATCGGCAAGAAGCCGGGCAAGGGTTATATCGACGGTCGAATCGTTTGAGGAAACGATTTGCGCGTCACGCATCACAAGCACCGTTGGACTCTGATGGAACGTGTTGTTCACAAGGACGTCGGCGATTGTGTATGAATAGTCATCGGCGGGCTCAGCCGCAAGGGATCGATACCCCAACGCCACCCCATCACCGTATGGAACGGCACTCACGGCAAAGTCGACACCGCGGCGCTCGACAGCGGTCGAGTAGGAAACTTTGGACCCTCGATACATCGATGCGATCGACGAACAGGCCAGCTCCTCTCGCCACAGCATGAGTGGATCGCGGCCGTCGATATCGTAATGGGCGACCATATGACCATCGGCGTCCATGACCAACATTCCCGAAAGGCTCTCGGTATGGACATATTCCTCGACCAGATCGTCGTTGACTTCAAATCGATCAGGCGGCAAGAACGTCGCAAACGACTCGAGCGCCGCATCCAAATTGTGCGTCGCCCCGGTTTTTCTTCCCTGTTCATATCGGTCATATTTTTCGCAGGCATTTTTTAAAAACACCATGGTTTCCTGGCCGAACCCAAGCGTTTTATCAAGGCAGCGATGCGTGCCAACCATATAGAGCAGACTCAGTAGGGCAACGCTGGCCACGATGCCGATGCCCACTGCGGCTAAACTCTTTCGGCGAAAGCGGCGCTCGTCATTTGTCATGATTCCGCTCCTTGCCCGCCTGTCGTCGCTCCTGCCTTGTAATTGTCCACAATGTGCTCTATCGTGCCGTCTCGATCCATGTCGGACAGTGCGGTATCGAGGTTTTTGACGTACTCCCCCTCATAGCTATCATCAAACGCGACGCCCAGGTCAACCGTCATAAC
>CALJNY010000016.1 GCA_937981515.1 uncultured Collinsella sp.
CCTGGCCAGCGCTCCACAATGCGGCTGGCAAGTGCCTGGGCGCCTACCTCATTCTCAACGTGATCGATGATGCCCTCGCCGCCAGTAAAGCCCTCGGCCTCCATGGTGTCAATAATCTTGGTGAGCATCTTCTTTTCGCCACGCGTGTGCCCAACGAGTTCAATTTTGCCCACTTCGCTCGCCGTGCCCAAAATGCGGATATTGAGCTTGTTGGCAATAACGCCGGCTGCCTTAGGAATGCGTCCGGCCTTTGCAAGATTCTCGTAATTACACAGGCTAAAGAGAATCTTGCTGTTCTGCTCGAGACTATCGAAGTAAGCGCAGGCGTTCTCAAAGGAAACGTCTGGGTTACTTGCAAGATAACGATCAAACAGTAAGAAGATCAGATCCATCTTGCCACCAGCTGCCCGCGAATTGACCAGGTGAATCTGACGGTTGGGCTCCTCGGCAAGTACCATATCGCGTGCCGTAGCGGCAGCATTGTAGCTTCCCGAGACGCCCTCGGAGATGGGCATGCAGATCGTCTTGTCGGCAAGCTTAAAGAGCTCAGCCCACTCCCCTACGCTGGGGCAAGCGCTCGAAGAGGCCTTCGACTCCGCCTGTACGGCGCAGTTAAGCTCGTGAACGTCGAGCGAGAGGTCATCGACAAACTCGCGCTCCCCCACTCGAATCTTAAGGGGTGCAAATGCAAAGGTGGTATGAGGTGCGGTTGGATGCCAATCGCGAAGATTGCAGCTCGAATCGGAGATAAGCGCCCAGCTCATTGAGGGTCCTTTCTATTTGTTCCTCAACAATTATAGCCGTCTTTCTCATCAATTGGACGGTTATCTAGTTTTGAATACTAGATAGCCGTCCTGATCCTAAGGCAAACGGTAGAGGCAAAAAGAATGGGCCTCGTGACTCAAGATCGCGAGGCCCACGTTCGTTCGCTGTATTAATAGATTAGTAGCGTACGAAAATGTAATTGTTGTTCATGCCAGCGGCAACGGAGCTGATGATAACGCCTGTCTTGTAGTCGGAAGCATGGATCATCTGGCCGTTACCAATGTAGATGCCGGTGTGGTAAGAGTTAACCACGACGTCACCAGGCTGGGGATCGGACACGCGGGTCCAGCCCATAAAGGTGCCCGTGGTGCCAAGACGGCAATAACGGCCGGTGAGGCAGTAGCTTACAAAGCCGGAGCAGTCAAAGCTGTTCGGTCCAATG
>CALJNY010000017.1 GCA_937981515.1 uncultured Collinsella sp.
CGTCTACGGCGGCGGCTTCTCCACGCAAGAAGCCGAGTACGAAGATCACGCCACCCGTCGCGACTACCTTTGGAATACCCTGGGCACCGCCGTATGGGGTATGGCGTTTCCGCTGCTCACCATTGTGTCGACGCAGCTCGTAGGCGCCGAGGAGGCCGGCAAGTTCTCCATCGCCTTTGTCACCGGCACGCTCATCATGATCGCGTGCAACTACGGCGTGCGCAACTTTCAGGTCTCGGACATCGACGAAAAAACCTCCTTCGCCTCCTACCAGCTCAACCGCTGGCTCTGCGGAGCGCTCGCGCTGGCATGCGGCCTGATATACAGCAGCGCCCGCGGCTACGATGCGCAGATGGCCACGATCGGCCTGGGCGTCTACCTCTATAAGGTGATCGACGGCATCGCCGACGTGTACGAGGGCCGCCTGCAGCAGGCCGACAAGCTCTATTTGGCCGGCATGAGTCAAACGCTGCGTTCCACCGGCGTCATCGCGGTCTTTAGCGTGGCACTGTTCCTCACGCGCAGCATGCCCATCGCGGCCATGGCCATGGGCATCGCCGCGATTGCCTCGCTCGTGCTGGTCACCGCCCCGCTCGCCCTGCTCGAGACCGAAAAATCACGCCGCATGAGTCTGCGCGAGGCTGGCCACCTGTTTATCCAGTGCGCTCCGCTCTTTGGTGCGCTGTTCCTGTTTAACCTTATCGAGAGCATGCCCAAGTTCGTGATGGAAGGCGCGCTGGCCTACAAGTATCAGCTGTACTTTAATGCACTGTTCTTTCCGGCGCAGGCCATTTTGTTGAGCATTGGATTTATCTATAAACCGCAGCTCCTGCGTCTATCGAGCATTTGGGCGAATCCGCGCAAGCGTCGCCGCTTTGACCTGATTATTGTCGCCGTTATGGCACTGATCGTGGTCATCACCGGAGCGTGCGCCGCATTTATGGCAGGCCCCGGCATTCCCATCATGAGCTTTATGTACGGCCTTAACTTTGAGCGCTACCGCACGCTGGCACTACTGATGGTTGTCGCCGGCGGCGTCACCGCGGCGATCGACTTTATCTACGCCATCATCACGGTGTTGCGCCACGCCGGCGACGTCACCAAGATCTACCTGATCTGCTTTGCCGTGAGCGTGGTGCTCCCGGTGATCCTGATCAACCTGCTGGGCCTGCTGGGCGCCGTGGTGAGCTACCTGGCGGTCATGGCCCTACTGCTGGTGTTGCTGATAATCGAGTACGCCCACATCCGCCAGCGCATCGAGCGCGACCGCAACCCATACGGCGCCTAATTAGCTGCCCCCGGTCACCGGAATTTGCGATGGAATCTCCCCGACTGGGGTCTCGTTGCGGACAATATGCATCACGCAAAACTAAGTGAGTAGACTTTTTCCGAATCCCCGACCACGCCAACAAAGCACAAGTCAGTGACCTGCGGTTTTATTGAGACAAATATGTTGGGTGCTCGGCATTTCCAAAATAGTCTACTCACTTAGCTAGCGGGCAGCCAAATGATTATTTAATCCCCGTCCCAGAAAAATCATTTGATGGGCAGAAGGGCAAAAGTAGTCAAAAAAGCCCCGTCCCAAATTAGCTACCCTGTGCGCCGATTATTCACCGGGCAGAATGTTCGCGTAGAACTCGGCCCCGTCGTCCAGACGCAGAATGCCTACGCGGCCGAACTCCGACCCGGTGGCGGCGGCGCAGTCGATGTCGATGCGGTCGGGCACGCCGGCGGTATCCTCGCCGCCCAGGCGCACGATCTGCCCGCGGCCCGACTCCTCATCGAGCCCCGCCAGGCCGCCGACCTCGCAATAACGCCCGAGCGACACCGTGGGCGTGTGGCCGCTCACCACGACCGGGCCCTTGCCCTCGGCAGAAAGCAGCCCCGTCGACGCATCCCAATAGCCATGGCGAATCCACAGCAAGTCATCGGAAGACTGTACCGCAAGCATCTGCTGCAGTAGCTCGTGATCGGCATCCACCGCCCCCGCACCATTGGCACAATCAACCCCATGTTCAAGCAAAAACGCCCGCGCCG
>CALJNY010000018.1 GCA_937981515.1 uncultured Collinsella sp.
CTGCGAGAGGAATCTGCCAAGGCGACGGTCGAATACGCCATCGTCACGGTGGCGCTGTTATCGATCGTGCTGGCGATTGCGGGGCTTTGGCGTGCTGGCACCGATGGGCACTTGGCGGCGCTGGTTGAGCGGGCGGCATCCCATGGCGTTGCCTCGACGTCGGTTATCGACGCCGCTGCGGGCGCTAAGGACATCGCGTTGTATTGATATCGCGCGCGAGGACCGGGCGCAGTCTACGGTCGAGGCTGCTTTTTTGCTGCCGACGTTTCTGATGCTCGTTCTTCTCGCACTGCAACCGGTGTGTTTGCTCTATACGCGCGCGGTCATGGAGTCTGCCGCTGCCGAGACCGCGCGGCTCATGACCACGACGACGGCGGAGGACGACGATCTTAAGGAGTTCACCCGCCGCCGGCTTGCCGCAGTGCCCAACGTTTCGATCTTTCATGCCGGCGGGCCGTTGTCGTGGGATATCGAGCTTGGCCGGGCCGGTGCGGGTGGTGTCTCGTCCGTGTCCGTTTCCGGCGAGGTCAAGCCGTTGCCTGTGATCGGTGCGTTTGCGCAGGCTATGGGTGGTACCGCCGAGGGCGGCTACGTTGAGCTCAAGGTCGATGTCTCGTATCAATCGCGTCCCGAATGGCTGGAGGGAGATTATGATTCGTGGATTGCTGCATGGGATTAAGCGTTTCTGGTCTAGATGCGTTTTGACGCGCCGTCCGAGCTGCCATCGCAAGCGAGGCGGCTTTATGGGCCGCGCCGGTATCGACCTGTTTATCGAAGACGGTGCCTACACCACGCTTTCTTCTGCCGTGGTCATCCATGTGGTGCTCACGTTGTTGTTTTCGTCGACCGCGGCGATATGGAGCATGTCGCGTGCCGGGGATACCCAGGTGGCGGCCGATAGCGGCGCGCTGGCGGGTGCCAACGTGGTGTCGTCCTATCACACGGCTGCCACGGTGGTTGATGCGAGCATCTTGAGTCTGGGGCTAGCGGGGTTTGCCACAATCGGGACGGGCCTGGTTGCCATTCTCATCCCAGGTGCCGAACCAGTTGCCGGCAATATGGTCGACACCGGGATTGAGATCATTAAAACGCGCAACAAGTTTGCCAAAAGCGCATCGGAAGGCTTGCAGAAAATCGAGACGGCTCTGCCGTATCTGATTGCCGCGCGTGCCACGCAGGCGGTGTCGGCGCAGGATACCGATAGTGTGGCCTATACCGGTACGGCGCTTGCCGTGCCCAGGACATCCGAGTCGGACTTCGCTGCGCTCAAAGGGTCAGAGATCTCGACCGATACCATTAAAGACACATCAGATGATTTAGAGCGTGCGGCCGAGGAGCTGCGGAAGGCTTCTGAGGACACGGCGAAGGCTAAAGAGCGCGCTTGGCTGGCGGATTGTGGCGGGTCTGACAAGGGCTCGGTCAGCAGCTGTTCTTGCATGTGGGAGCGTGTGAAAAGTCTAACGGATCTCTCTGGTGCTCAAAATCCGCATTACGCTTCGAGCGTTACGTGGGAACCGCAAGTGGCGCTCGATCGCGCGAAGGCCTACTATCGCCAGCGCCTGGCAAATGAGAAACCACTTGGCGAGGGTCCGGAAAAACAGGCAGATTCTGCTGCACGAAAGGTGTTCTTCGCTTATGCGGGCGAAGAAGTCGAGCGGGCATATATAACTGAAAAGGACGGCAAAGTTTCCGCCCGCATCCCTTTCCTTCCGCGAAATCCAGATGAGGCGCGGACGACTGAACTCTATACCGATGCGCGTTGGCCCACGAGTGAAGTAGATAAAGTTACCTATTTGCATTATGGGACTGACTGTCCAAATTACAAAAAAGGAAAGCCGGGTGGGCTGGCATCCGTCGCAGATTTTGACGGTCACGAAACGTGTAGCGAATGCCATTTCGGTGTGTCGTCTTTAGGGTACGTTGCGATTGCAACGACTTCTGTCGAAAGGGGCTTCGAGTACCACTTCGATAAGTTCAAAGAGGCTCTGGAAGACTACGTCGAATGCCGCAACAAAGAACTCGAACTTGAGCGTCAGACCGAGGATGAGGCCGACCGTGCGGGCAATGCGTTTGACCAGGCCATTAAAGCGCTTTCCGGCGAGCGCCCGCGTATCGCCCCACCTGGCCGCAACGGCGTGGTCGCCTTTGCAGTTTCGGGTGACATTACCAGCCCCGATCAACTTAACTCCTCGTTTAACGCGGCAGTCAGGCTTGGCGATCGCGGTGCTATCTCTGCCGCGGTGCTGGCGCCCGATGAGGCGACGGCGCAAAACAACGTGCTTTCGCGATTTTTCTCGACATTGAAGGAACGCTCGGGCGGCGTTGCTGGCGTGCTCGACGGCGTCATGGA
>CALJNY010000019.1 GCA_937981515.1 uncultured Collinsella sp.
CATATCGTTGGGGCCAGGCCCGATTTTGCCTCTTGACAATGTCCTGCTCATATTAGAAGGAACGTCCCCATCTGCCGGATTAGGAGAGACTCTCCAGCACGCGACGGAGCTCCTGCTGGACGGCGTGGTCGCGGTTACAACCCACCACGCGATCGGCCACCGCTTTAAGCGCGGGGCGCGCGTTTTCCATCGCGCAGCCCGTGCCGACAAAGCGAATGATCTCGTAGTCGTTCATCGAGTCGCCAAACGCCATGACCTCGTCGCGACCAATGCCGTAATGCTCCGCGAGCTGCGCGATACCCGAGGCCTTCGACACACCAGGCTGCATGGCATCGATCCACGCGTTGCCCGAAGGTGCAAAAGTAAAGAGCTGACCAAGTTCGCGCTGTAGCACGTACGCGCTGTCCATAACCGCACTGTCGTCGCAAAAGATACTCGCTTTGATGATATTTACGCTGGGATCGGGCAGCTCCCAAATGCGCTCGGCATTGGGAAGGTCCTTATCGACCTCACGCACGAACTTGCACTCGTCATCGAGCAGGAAGGACTTGGTTCGATCAAATAGCGCAAGATGCAGATTGGGAAACGTCCTGACGGCTTGGGCGAGCCTTCGAATCGCTAGGTGGGAATACACCTCACGGTCTACCATCTTACCGTCGGCGTAGACCTGGGCGCCGTTAGCGGCGACAAAGTCCATCTTGTCGCGAACGGGCGCAAAGAACTCGCACAGGCGATCGTAGCGACGACCTGACGATGCGGCGAAATGCACGCCATGCTCGTGTAGCGCCAGAATCAGTTCGTAGGTCTCGGGAGGCACCTGGCCGTTTTCGTCAAGCAGTGTGCCGTCCATATCGGATGCAATCAGTTTAAACATGGAAAAGCTCCCTTCGGGCTTGTTGGAATCGAACGTGTATCCGATTCCAACGTACCCAAAGGGAGCTCAAATAAGACTCCGCGGGCGTAAACGTTACAAGGACCTGGCAAATAGCTCGCACATGCCAGAGGTCCTACGGTCGCGGCGTCAGGTGACACGCCACCCCGATGGCTAGTCGGCGTAGGTGAAGGTTGTGACGTCGAACATGCCCTCGGGGCGGATGCGGAGCGTCGGGATGACCGGCAGGGGCAGGAAGATGATGCCCATGATGGGGTCGAGCGGCGGCTCAATACCCATGGCGCGCGCCTTGACCATAAAGTCGTCGTGCTGCGCGGCAACGTCCTCGGCCGTGCCCTCGCTCATAAGGCCACCGAGCGCCAGCGGAATGCGCGCCACGACCTCGCCGTTGCGCACCAGCACGTGGCCGCCCTGGCCCACGGCCTCAACGGCAGTCATCATATCCGCCGCATTGTCGCCCACCACGCACACGTTGTGCGAGTCGTGGCCGATCGTGGAGGCAATGGCACCGCCGGTGATGGTGAAACCGCGCACCCAGCCGCGACCGATATGCTTGCCGACCAGGCCCAGGCCAGCGGGGCCGTCGCCATCGGCGCCCTCGGCCTGCAGCGACACGCCGCGGCCATGGCGCTCGATCAGCATAATGCGGCGCAAGTCCTCGGCGCTCTCGGGGCGGGCCATACCCGTGATAGCCATACCCGGGACGACATCGATAGCCGCCTCGCCCGGCTTAAAGGCATAATCGAACACGTCGAGCGATAGCTTCGGAAGTTTAACGGAAGCACGCAACTCATCGGCAAGGGCCGCAACCTCGGCCGTCTCGGGTGCGACCTCGCCCACAAAGGTGCCGTCCTGCGCCACCAAAGCACCGGCGGCATATACGCGATGCGGAGCCGTGGCAAACGTTAGGTCGTTGAGTACCAGCAGGTCGGCACGCTTGCCCGGGGCGATGGCGCCACGCAGTTCGTGCTGGTCGCGGCA
>CALJNY010000020.1 GCA_937981515.1 uncultured Collinsella sp.
ATGCGCATCGGCTATGGCCGCGGCTATGTCTCTGGCGAGGCTAACAAGCGCGACAACGATCCCATCGGTGTGATCCACGTCGACTCGCTGTACTCGCCGGTGTCCCGTTGCGCCAAGCTCGTTGAGGCTTGCCGTGTCGGTCAGCACACCGACTACGACCGCCTTGTCCTCGAGATCGAGACCAACGGCTCCATCGCCCCGCGCGACGCCGTGGTCCAGGCTGCCAATATCATCAACCAGCATATGGCCGCCTTTATGAACCTTGCCGAGACCCCCGAGGTCGAGGAGGAGGCTTCGATCTTCGCTCCCGAGGTCACCAACGACAACGCCGAGCTGGACAAGCTGATCGAGGATCTGGACCTTTCCGTCCGTTCCTACAACTGCCTTAAGCGCGCCAGCATTCACTCGGTCCGTCAGCTCGTTGAGTTCTCGGAGAACGATCTGCTCAACATCCGTAACTTCGGTGTTAAGTCGATCGAGGAAGTGAAGGACAAGCTTGAGTCCATGGGCCTGAGCCTGAAGGCTTAATGCTTCGCATATTTGAGGAGAAACTAGACCATGCGTCACAACGTTAAGAAGGGCCTGAAGCTCGGCACCGATGCGAGCCACACTAAGGCCATGAAGAAGAGCCTGGCCAAGGCCCTCTTCGAGAACGACCGCATCAAGACCACCGAGACCCGCGCTAAGGCGCTGCGTTCGGTCGTCGATCCGATCATCACCTGGGCCAAGAAGGGCGACCTGCACTCTCGTCGTCTGGCCATCGCCAAGCTCGGCGATAAGCAGCTCGTTGCCGAGATCTTCGACAAGGCTGCCCAGGGCATGTGGCAGGACCGCAACGGCGGTTACACCCGCATCATGAAGCTCGGTAACCGTAAGGGCGACAACGCTCCTATCGTTATCATGGAGCTCGTCACCGAGCCTTGCACGCCTAAGGCCAAGAAGGCTGCTCCGGCCCCCAAGAAGGCCGCTGCTCCCAAGAAGGTCGAGGCTGTCGAGGAGGCTCCTGCTGAGGAGACCGCTGAGTAGACAATCCGTCTGCATAGGCTATATTCGAGGGGTACGTTCGCGTACCCCTCTTTTTTTGTCGCGATACCGTTGATAGTTTGTTGGGAGCGCCCATGACCGCGCCGTCTGATTTGAATTCGATTCCAGAGCTCGATGCCACGCTCGTATTCCGTGTTGCCTATGACGGTTCGTCCTATAGCGGCTTTGCGGAGCAGCCGGGGCAAACGACGATTGCAGGCGAGCTGCGCCGCGCTATCGAGACGCTGCTGCGCCGTCCGATTGACCTGACATGCGCGGGGCGTACCGATGCCGGCGTGCATGCGGTGGCCCAGTACATTAGTGTGCCCGTAACGGACGCTGAGCTGGCTTTGACGCGCCGTAGGTGGCTGAGGGCTATGGATGCCCTCCTGCCTAAAGATATCGCCATAAACGAGGTCTACAAGGCTTGTGAGGGCTTTTCTGCGCGCTTTGATGCGCGTTCCCGTACGTATACGTACCGTATTGCCGACCGCGATGCACGCCCCGTGCTCTCGCGCGGTGCGGTGTGGTGGCATCGCTACCCCTTGGATGTCGATGCCATGGCTGCCGCGTGCCCTGCGCTCTTGGGCGAACAGGACTTTAAGAGCTTTTGCAAGGTAGCATCTGCCGTGGGCAAGCCCACGCACCGTTGCGTGATGCGTGCCGAGTTTGGCCACGAGGTCGCTTTTGGCGAGGATATCCTGACCTTCACTATCGAGGGTAACGCGTTTTTGCACTCGATGGTGCGCACCATTGTAGGCACGCTCGTGGAGATTGGCATGCATCGTCGCGATCCCGAATGGATGCGCGAGGTCATTGATGCCTGCGACCGTACCGCTGCGGGTCCCACGGCGCCTGCCTGCGGCCTTACGTTTATGGGCGTGGATTACGATCCCGCCGAGCTTGTCGTGCTCGACTAGGGGAGTGCTCGGTGCGTCCGCACCTGGCACATACTGTGTGTGAGCTGCGCGTGTGCAACATCTGTTCTTGACGTGCAACATGTTAGGCGGCTCGTTGCTTTTATAGCTCGGGTGTACCATGAACGACGGTTTGATTTGGCGCTGTCGAGAGGACGGAAAACTTGGTTCGACGTGGTTCGCATCCGCGACTTTCGGTGATCCTTATTGTTGAGGGTTCGCCCAGCTATGCGATGCGTGCGCTCGAGAGCGTCCAGAACCAAGACCTCTATGACCTGCAAATTGTCGTGGTTTGTCGCGACGTTGCGCCGGGCGTGCGCCATTCACTCGAAGTTGCCGCTGGCAGGGATATTCACATCGATTTGATCGACGTCGAGGATTCGGCGCGCGGAGCATGTCTCAAGGCCGGTTTTGCCGCCTCGCGTGGATTGCAGATTGTTGCCATGAATGCCGACGAGTGGTTTGCCCCACAGTCCCTTTCCAAGATGGTTGATGTTGCGTGCGATGCTGCGGCAGACATGGTGATTCCCACGGCATCGCTCGACCGCTACGATGCTCATCGTGAGCGTCATTCGCGCGTACTGGATGCCACCTCTCTTGCAATCGATGACCGTGCTTCTTTGGCGGCTGGTCTGCCTCAGATTATTTCCGGCGGCCTGATTGCCCAGACTTCCGGTGTGATGTACAGCCGCTCGTTGTTCGAGACGTGTTTGTCGCGCGGCCGTGCGCTTCGCTCGATTGGGTTTATGACATGCGCCCTTTCGCAGGCGCAACGCATATCCGGGTGCGGTGGCGCTTGTTTCCATGCGGTAGCGCCACAGCTTACAGATGCTTTTGACCCCACATTGTTTGCCAAGCTTACCGATGACGCCCGGGCGCTCGACGAGCTTACTGATTCGCTTGCAGAGGTGAGCGGTGGCACGCAGCTAAAGGTTGCGAGCCATATGTTTTACTTCGCCGGGCTGGTCGCCTGCATCGAAAATTTGTGCTTGAGCCCGCATGGGGTGTCGTCAATCGAGCGTTCCGCCCGTATGCGTGATATGCTCGAGGCGCCTCGAACCCGTCAGATGGTCGCCGCGCTCAAGGATAACCATCGGGGGCTCGGTCTGTTGTTTGGGCCGATCGCCAGCGCCAAGCCCGCGCGCTGCGTGATGTGTACGCATCTGGCAGCTTTTCTTAACCGGACGGGCGCAAAAACCGCCTAAACGGCTCATCTCGAAACAAATTTGCATAGAATTGTTTCGAAATGCGTTCTTATACACAAAAGCCTTCAAATAGCGTTAAACTATTCAATCACTGATTGATTGTCTCCGCCATCTTTTGGAGAGAGGGTTTGTATGGCTAAAAAACGCAATGGGCGCCAGGATGCCATTAGAGATATTGTGCGCAATAAGGACGTCCGCACGCAGCGCGTGCTGGTCGATGAGCTCCGCGCTATGGGCTTTGATTGCACGCAGGCGACTGTCTCTCGCGATATTGCCGATATGGGGCTGCGTAAGCTCCCTGAGGGCATCTATGTTCTGGCAGAGGACCTGCACCTGCAGCGTATGGTTTCCGAGCTCGTAACGGGCGTTCTGCGCACCGATAATCTGGTTATGATCAAGGCTCAGCCTGGCACGGCTTCCGGCATCGCCGCCGCCGTTGATGCGGCAGAGCTGCCCGATGTGCTTGGCTCGCTTGCCGGCAACGATACGATTTTGGTTATTGCCCAGACGGCCGAGGACGGCGAGCGTCTTGAGGCGCTGATCAATAAGCTGAGCAATTCTCGCAAGTAGGCGTGCGGGTCGTGCGCTCGGCACTGTGTGCGTGACATAGTGGCTTGTAAGGGGTATCGACGTTGGTCGGTACCCCCCCTTTTTTTTGTTTGCCGGTATAAAGACCGCCCACCAGGTCGCTTTAAACTAAAAGGCCCCCGAGCAGTTTAATAAGCTGCTCGGGGGCCTTGTTGCTTATGGCCGGATGATTTCTAGCCGACCGTATCGTCAGGCGTGGGCGAGGGGTCGGGAGTGGGCGTAGGCGTAGGCGTAGGCGTAGGCGTGCCGCCATCGCCGCCGGTCGAACCACCAGTTGAGCCGCCCGTCGAGCCACCGGTCGTACCGGTGCCGCCGGTGGTGTCGCCACCCGTGGTCTCGGTGGTCGTGGTCGTCGTGGTAGTCGTTGTGGTAGTTTCCTCTTCGTCCTCGTTCTCGTCCTTGTCGTCGTTCTCCGTCTTCTTGGCGTTGTTGGTGCCGTAGAACTTCCAGACGCTGTTGTTCTTGTAGGTGGGCGCCGTTCCGGTCGCAAACTCCTCGCGCTCGGTACCGGTCAGAACGGTGTTCATAAACCGCTTAAAGACAGGCAGGTTGGTGCTGTCGCCCAGCAGGTCCGTGCCGTATTTTTGGATGGGGATCTCACCTGCGGAATAGCCGGTCCACAGGGCGCACGCCAGCTGCGGGGTATAGCCGCAGAACCACAGGTTGGTGGTGTTGTCGGTGGTGCCCGTTTTGCCGGCATAGGGCTGGTTGACGCTCAAGGCGCCGGCAGCACCCGTACCGCTGCCCTGCATGACGCCGGACAGAACATCGGTGACCGCGGCGGCCTCGCCCTCGGTAAGCACCTGTGAGGGATTGTCCGTGTGCTGGTACAGCACCGAACCGGTACGAGAGTCAATCTCGGTGATGGCGATCGGCTGGCGATAGTAGCCGCCGTTGGCAAACGTCGCGTAGGCGGCGGCCATCTCGAGCGGCGAGATCGAGCCGGTGCCGAGCGTCATGACGGGAACGTCCTCGATGTTGTCCTTGGCGGGATCGATGCCGAGCTTTTTGACGAGCGAGATGATCTTGCTGTTGCCGACGGCTTCCGCCACCTGGATGTAGCCGGTGTTGGAGGAGTATGCCGTCGCCTGCTTAAGCGTGATGTTGCCATAGCTATGGTTGGCGTAGTTTTGGACCTCGGTCGTGGTGCCCTTGGCCTTGAGCGGCGAGTTGCAGTTGAGGGTGACGTTGGGGTTCATGCCGTTTTGGATGGCAGTTGCCAGCGTAAAGGCCTTAAAGGTGGAGCCGACGGGGCGCTTCGCCGTAGCGTGGTTCACATGGTTCTCGTCGGCGTTGTAGTCGTAGCCGCCCACCATGCACTTGATGTAGCCGGTCTTGGGGGCGACGACGACCATGCCCATGTCCAGGCCGTCGAGCGAGAGCGTGTCGAGCTG
>CALJNY010000021.1 GCA_937981515.1 uncultured Collinsella sp.
CAACGACACGACGGCGGCGACGCCCGCCACGCTCGCGACCTGCACCCAGTCGAGGTCCGTGAATCCGACGCTCCCGGTACCGATGAGCGCCACCGCCGTCTGAGCAGCCGTCTTGACGGCGCGGGTGAGGGCAGCGATTGCCCATTCCTCGTACTTCTCCATGATGCTAGTCCTCCGATTCTCCCCTGATGGGGGCGTTGACGATTTCCTGGTAGTAGTGGGTGCCGGTGCCATTTCCGCCCATGCCGTGGTAGGCCCCGTAGACCTGCGAGGCCTCCTGCTTGACCCAGTCGGGGCAACCCTTGCCGCTGACCACGTAGCGCTCATGGAGGTCCACGAGGCGGCTTCGCAGCATCGTCCGAGTGCCCTCCTGCATCGCGTCCATGAGCCGGTACAGGCGCATGAGCGCACCCGCGAGGGCCGCGAGGACAACCGGCACGGCCCACTGGACGGCCGCGCTGGCTAGTTCTTCCATTCGCATGCCCCCACTAGGCCGTCAGCTGCTTCCATGCAGACTCGCTGCTGAACGTGCCCGGCTCGATTGTGTTGCCGTCCATCAGCGACTCGTAGACCTGGCCGTACTTGGTGACGCGGTCGCCCTTGGCGTAGGACTTGCCGCTGACCCACTCGGCGGGCGTATCGCCGCTCGCGGACGGCACGGCTTTGATCCAATGCTGCGAGTCAGTGGTCGGGTCATCTGCCGTGGCAGTGTGGCCGCTGATGGCCTTGTAGAGCGCGCCCTGCCAGAGCACGCGGTCACCCTGCGCGTAGACGTGGCCCTTCTCGTAGTGCTGGAAGAGCGCTGGTACCTTGAGTGCGTCGTCGTCGCTCAGCTTGAAGGCCTGAATCTGCGCGAGTATGAGCGCGGCGTCCTGAGCGGTACCAGCATCCGGCACGATCGTCCAGACCTGCCAGATGGCCCCGTCATGCTGCTCATAGGAGAGCACCGTGTGGTAACCGGCTCCGGGGTTGGGTTCCGCCGCCTCGCGAATCGGCAGGCCGGAGCCGTCCGTGGTCAGGTAGACAGACCCAGATACAAATTGTCCGTAAAACATTTTTCTCCTTAATGGTTGATTCTTTCCCAAAGCTCCGGGGCCGTATCGGGCTCAGATCCGATACGGGGCGCATGCGTCTGCAGGCACTTGTACAGGTCGCCTCCATACGCCACGCGCGCGCCGGCGGCATACGAGGCCTCACCCACATACCACGGCCGGATGAGCTGTGGTACCTTCAGCGCGTCCTCATCACTGAGAGTCTCGGCGGACATGGCAGCAAGCCGCACCGCGTCATCGCGCATCCCGTCTGGCACGACACTCCATACTTGGTAGATGGAACCGCCCCGCTGCTCATACGCCATGTCCGCCTTGAAACCCTCGGGGACCTCAGGCTCATCAGACGCGAGAATCGGGAGACCCCTCCCGTCTGTCGCCAGGCGCACTGCGGGCCCGACAAGGGTCCCGATCAATGCCATTTAGACTCCTTTCTCTCGACCTCTCGTGGCAGAAATCCCACGCGCGTATCCTCTCCTTGAGAGCCCACGCGTCTAGGATTTACGTGATTGGAGACCATGATGAAAGTTGCAGAGGCCGCCTCGAGGTACATGGACGACAAGCGCGGCAGGCTGCGCGCCTGCACCCTGGCCGGATACGAGAGCGCGCTAGCGCTGCACGTCCTACCTCGCTGGGGCGAGCTGGAACTCGAGGCGATAACGCCCGAGGGCGTACAGGGCTGGATTGATTCGTTTGATCTGCCGGGGGCCGCCGAAAAGGCATACAAGACCCTGCGGCAGGTTATCCGCTGGGCCATACGCAGGCTCGGTGTGCGGATGTACGACCCCACCGCCGCCGGTGTCGAGCTACCGCACAAGCCGGCGCACCGCCCACGCACGATGGAGGCGAGCCAGGTCCGTGCCTACCTCCGCGCGCTGTGGGGACACGAGTGCGAGGCGGTCGCAATCTGCTCGGTGACCCTCGGGCTGCGCCGCGGCGAAGCGTGCGGCCTCAAGTGGTCGGACATCGACCTGCGCACCGGCGAGGTCCGCATCCGCCGCTCCCGGCAGGTGGTCCATGGCCACGAAGTCGTGGAGGCGCCGAAGACGGAGCGCTCGGCCAGGTCCTGCTGGCTCCCCCGCTTCGCCGTCAAGCGCCTGCGCGCGCTGCGAAAGGGCCGCTCGGGCTGGCTGTGCGAGCTGTCGCCCGACGCCATCGCGCGGCACATCAAATCCGCATGTCGCCAAGCCGGAGCCGCCTGGACCTCGATGACGGAATGCCGTCACACGTGGGCGACGCTCGCCGTGGAGGCCGGGGTCGGCATCGAGACCGTGGCCATGATGCTCGGCCATACCGACATCGGGACGGCCTACGAGCACTACATCGTGCCGAGGCCGCGCATCTGCAAGGATGCGCAGCGCGAGGTCGAGCGGCTGATACTGGGCGGGTGATTCTGTATCCCAAGCTAGGATCAATTGGAAAGTCCCTTACTCTGGCAGCACAATTCAATTGGAACGTATAGGCAGGGCCGTTTTCTGCCACGGGAACGTAAAGTTCAATTCCTCAGGGCAATGCAATTATTCGACGGCCAGCGAAATGCTTCCGAAGGGATTCCGGCCGCTTGGAGCCAATACCCCCGCAGTCTTCTCGTTGGCCGGCAATTTCGCTCTGCTGTTCGACGAAAACGGCAAAGTCTCGATGCTCGGAAACCCAAACAGCGCCTATGCCTGCTGCACTGGCTCATGGGTCACCGGCGATCCGTTCCCTGCTTAGTCGGCATGAGGGCCGATGTAAAGGACGTGTGGCTACTTCCATCTTCCGCGAACAAAATAGCCTACAGTGATGTCCCCTCTCTCCTTTGCATCCGCAACAGCGCAGCCGACAGTGCTAATTGAAGCTTTCTCTGTCGGGTAATACGGGTACAGCGCCGGCGCGAAGTAAGCGCCACCAGAAACAATCACGGTGAAGTCATCGCATGAGTTGACAGGCTTGACCAGTGTAAACGGCAAGCTTATCTCAGGTAGCCAGAAGGTTCCTGTCCGAGTAAGGCTGTGCTTTGCCGTGCCGTGGCATTCGGCGGTGCCGTCTGCGTACTTGGTATACGTCCATATGCCACTCGTGCCCCTCTCGACGATTTGGGATACAGAATGCTACTCGCAAACGTAAACAAGTTGGCCGAACGTCCAGGTGCCATCTGGCATGGAAGCTCCTTTGGACTCTATGAGCAGATCGGTTCCGGTTACCGTCAGCAAGATGCGAGGGTCGGTTGTGTCTTGAGAAATGAGGAGGGAATTGTGCCTACCACGCGCCTTTGGCAATGCGTTGCTTAACGACAGCGTGCCCCAGGCTCCTACGGCTTTCTTTAACGTTCCGGACACCGTGACCACGACAATCTTTCCAGCCTTGTAAACAGTAGTCGGCACATTGGCAATGTTGCAATCGACGTAAGACGGGGATACAGAATGCTATCTGCGAAGCACGGCGACATAGTTTATGCGGAGCGCCCCATAGAATCCTCGGTCAAGTACGACTATAGCTCGCCCGTTCGTCATATGAACAAAAGGCCTGGCTTCGGAGACATTTCCGTCGCCATTCATGACGCCAATGAAGTCGCGACCAGCATCAAGCTGCCGACCAAATAAATCGACTTGCTCTTCAATCTCAAAGAGGGCATGCCGTTCTGAGCTAAATGTTATGACTCGTGATCCTGAGAATACTGCTACTCGGGATACAGAATGCTAGAAACAGCAAAACATCACCGGGATAGTCTCGACGTTGCCCTTATAAGTCTGCACTATCATCCAACGCTGTTTCCCCGCTGATGAGGGCGCCGCCTGGCGAATAAATCGCACGCCGGACAGTGGAAAGGCGAGCACGAAATTTCTGGCCTTGATTTCCGTATCGAACTCGTCGTAATAAAACGGGCCGTACTGCTTGTTGGCAGAAAAAGTCACGCTGCGCACGACATGGGATACAGAATGCTAAGAAGGCAGAACATCACGTTTGCTGTTCCCAGCATTCTGTATCCCTGACGGAGACCAACGGCTATTGGAAAGTTCGATATGCCTGCAGGGCGATAGGGAAGATGGCGGTGCTGTCGGTCCATGCCACTCGCGTCGGCAATAACTGGGTTAACGCCCAGGCATGGGAGAAGTCGCAGATCCTGGCGTACCCACCGGATCTGGCTCCGGTAGGAGGCGAAGTTCTGGCGCCTGCCATCACCAGTGTCGTTTCTGATGGCCATACCAACTGCCTGGGCTTTAACATCGACTCTGAGGGCATCAACGTCAGAATCGTCAGGCAGTGCACAATTCCATCTGGTGCTTGGGTCTCTGGAATCCTAGCCTGGCCGATTGCTTAGCATTCTGTATCCCCGAGCTATCTCGGCGGTGGCAACGTCGGCCTTCTGGGCTGCAC
>CALJNY010000022.1 GCA_937981515.1 uncultured Collinsella sp.
GCCGCCACACCGTGCACCTCGCGGACCACGACCACCCACAGCTCGCCGTATTCCTTGGCGCCCGGACGCACCGTAAGACTCAAGCGCCCTCCCGCATGCCCCATCACCAGGCGCGCGCCGTTGCCCACGCGCCCCAGGCGCTCGGCGACAAATGCCGCGACATCTTGCTCGAGCGCGACATCGTCCATGGTCGAAATCGCCACGTGTCCATGCCCATCGATTGCCAACGCCGAGGCCCCGGCAGCAGCCAAGGCCTCGATCAAGATGTTCAGCTTGGCATCGCTATCCATGATTTGCCCCCGTCCGCGGCGACGTGCAACCGACGACGGTCACACGACCGAGTGTTTCAAAATTGAACGATATTGCTCACCAAACACTATAGGGCAGAAGTCGCCGTCCTGCGAGTATATGAGTTGCCCCGCATCGCCATCCTGGCGGGGCGATAAGAGCTCTTCGGGACCTATCAACCTGCGGACAAGCCATACCCGCAAGAGCTCCTATCGCTCCACCGTAAGGATGCGCTCGCCAGCACGCAGCACGCAAATCAGCTACTTCTCTACCAGATTCCCAGCACGTGCTGCATTCCCAAACTCATGCACGCAATGCCAATCCAGCAGCAAAAGCCCAATGCGATGGGCTTGCCGCCCTTTTTGACCAGCTCGACGATATCGGTATTAAAGCCAATAGCAGCCATGGACATCACGATAAAGAACTTCGACAGCTCCTTGATGGGCGCCGTAATGGATGCAGGAAGCTGAAGCACCGTGGTGATTACGCTCGCCAGCACAAAGAACAGCACGAACATGGGAAACGCGCGTTTAAGCGAGAACGTGCTCTTGGCGTCGCCGCCGGCCTTGCGCGCCAGATGCATCTGCCAGCATGCGAGAACCAACGTAATGGGAATAATGGCCAGCGTCCTGGTGAGCTTGACCACCGTGGCGCTTTCGAGCACATTCGCGCCGGGATGCATACTGTCCCAGGCGCTCGCCGCAGCCGTTACCGACGAGGTGTCGTTGATGGCGGTGCCGGCAAACAGGCCAAAGCCCTCGTTGGTCAGCCCGAGCATGCCGCCGAGCGTCGGAAACACGAGCGCCGCGATAACGTTAAACAGGAAGATGACCGAAATAGCCTGGGCAATCTCGCGATCGTCGGCGTCGATGACGGGTGCGGTCGCGGCGATGGCAGAACCGCCGCAAATCGACGAACCCACACCCACAAGCGTCGCGATCTTGCCCGGCACGTTCATAACGCGGCGGAGCACGAAGGCGATGACAAGCGAGGTCGAAATCGTCGCCACGATAATCGGCAGCGACTGAGCGCCTTTAGACAGAATCTGCGAGAGGTTCATGCCAAAGCCAAGCAAGATTACCGCGTACTGCAAGACTTTTTTAGACGTATAGGTGATACCGGCGGCGAGCTGTTCGCGACGATTCTTGGGAAAGACGAGCGCCAGGACCATGCCAAAGAGGATGGCAAACACCGGCCCGCCAACCACCTCAACCTGTTTGCCGAGCAACGTCGCGGGGATGGCGACGATCAGGCAGAACAAGACGCCCTTCCAGCGCTCGCGTACGATATTCGCCAGTTGCATATGGGATTCCTTCTTTCTATTTCACGTTTGTGACGGCTTATGATACGGCAACATTGAGCACAGCCGCGTGCAAACACAGACTAAGGTGCCGCAATAGTTCTCGGGCGACAGCCGAATTACCCACCACGGAGAGCTGATTCGCGGCATAATTAACAGCTGATATATGAGTGTGATAGAACGGTTGTGAGGCACTATGGAAGAATCGATGCACGTCGGCGAGCAGGAAACGAGCCTGCAGGACCAGTCCTACCACACCATTCGACGCAAAATCGTCTACCTGGACTACAAGCCGGGCGAAAAGTTGGGCGTCAAGCAGCTTTGCGACGACCTGGATATGGGGCGCACCCCTGTGCGCGAGGCGCTGGTGCGTCTGGCGCAAGAGGGCCTGGTGCGCACCGTGCCCCAAAGCGGCACCTATGTCTCGCCCATCAACCTCACCCTTGCCGAGAGCGCCTGCTACATTCGCGAGCACCTGGAAAAGCAGGTGATTGTGGAGTGCTGCGCCCGTGCCACCTCGGCAGGCATCGAGCAGCTCGACCGAGCCATCGCGCTGCAGGAAAAGACCATGGCCGAAGAGGATCGCATCGGCTTCTTTTTAAGCGACAACCTCATGCACCGCATGATCTTTAGCATCGCGTGCCGCAGCACCGTGTGGTCGTGGCTCGAAGAGACCAATGCCGACCTGGAGCGCTTCCGCTGGCTGCGCGCCGCCACGCAGACGCTCGACAATCAGGAGATTGTTAACGAGCACAAGCAAATCCGCCGCGCCATCGCCGGCCGCGACCCCATCGAGGCGAGCTTTTTGGTCAGCAAGCACCTGCATATGATGTTCCGCAACCAGACCGAGGTCCTGGACCAATATCCCAAGTACTTCGAGACCAGCAAGCTCCGCTAACCTGCCAAAAAGGGACAGGTTTATTTTGGCAGGTTTTATCTGGGCAAATGCAACAAGGCCCGGCTCCGCTGCAACGGAGCCGGGCCTTAGTCGTTAGAGCAGCGGAACCAACTACTCTACTGTGACACTCTTGGCCAGGTTGCGGGGCTGGTCGACGTCGCAACCGCGCAGGATGGCCACCTCGCGGGCGAGCAGCTGCAGCGGGACGCTCGCCGTGATGGGGCTGAACACGTCGCGGACGGCCGGCACGCGAATGATACAGTCGGCAATCTTGTTGATCTCCTCGTCACCCTCGGTGGCAACGACGATGACCTTGGCACCGCGCGCCTTGCACTCCATAAGGTTCGACACGGTCTTGTCGTAGGTGGCACTCTTTGTGGCCACGGCGATGACGGGGAAGCCTGGATCGATCAGCGCGATGGGACCGTGCTTCATCTCGCCGGCAGCATACGCCTCGGCATGCAGGTAGCTGACTTCCTTGAGCTTGAGTGCGCCCTCGTAGGAGATGGCAGCGCCCATACCGCGGCCCACGAACAGCGCCGACTGCGCATCCTTGCACAGCAGGGCGGCCTCGTGCACGGCCTCGGTCTGGGTATCCAAAATCCACTGGATCTGCTCGGCCGTATCGGAAAGTTCGCGGAACAGCATGCGCGCCTGCTTGGTGGTCAGACGGTACTTAACCTGCGCCAGCAGCAGAGCAAGCAACGTGAGGCTCACAACCTGACCGATGAAGCTCTTGGTCGAGGCGACGGCGATCTCCTTGTTGGCCTTGGTATAGATGACGCCGTCGCTCTCGCGCGCCACGGGGCTGCCCACCACGTTGGTGATGCCAAAGACCTTGGCACCCTTGATGCGCGCATCGCGAATGGCGGCGAGGGTATCGGCCGTCTCGCCCGACTGGGACACGGCAACGACGAGCGTCGTCGGCGTGATGATGGGGTTGCGGTAGCGGAACTCGCTGGCAGCCTCAACCTCGGTGGGAATGCGAGCCCAGCCCTCAATAAGGTTCTTTGCGATGAGGCCGGCGTGATAGCTGGTGCCGCAGGCGATCACGTAGACACGGTCGATGTCGTTGAGCTCCTCGAGGGACAGGCCCAGCTCATCGATGTCGAGCTCGCCGGCAGGCGCCATACGGCCAACCAGCGTGTCGCGCACGACGCGCGGCTGCTCGTGGATCTCCTTGAGCATAAAGTCAGGATAGCCGCCCTTTTCGGCCATGTCCAGATCCCAATCGATGTGGGTGACCTTGGGCACGATGACATTGCCGGCCTCGTCGGTGTACTCGACGCCCGCAGGCGTAAGCTTGGCAAACTGACCGTCCTCGAGCACCACGACATCGCGGGTGGCGTCGATGAGCGCGATGACGTCGGAGGCAACGTAGGAGCCGGTCTCGCCCACGCCGACCACGATCGGGGAATCCTTACGGGCAACGGCGATCACGCCAGGCTCGTCGGCGCACACGGCGGCCAAGCCATAGGCGCCTACCACGTGGGTGCAAGCCTCGCGCACGGAGGCCATCAGGTCGTGCGTCTCGGCATAGGCCTCTTCGATCAGATGCGCGAAGACCTCCGTATCGGTCTCGCTCTTAAAGTGATGGCCGCGGCCCTCCAGCTCCTCGCGCAGTTCGGCGAAGTTCTCGATAATGCCGTTGTGGACGATGGCGATGCGACCGTCGCAGCTGGTGTGGGGATGAGCGTTAACGACGGAAGGCTTGCCGTGGGTAGCCCAACGGGTGTGACCGATACCGCAGGTTGCGTCGCTATCGATGTTGGAAAGCTCGCTCTCCAGGCCCGCGACCTTGCCCACGCGGCGGATGACGTCGAGGTGCGCCGCGGCGCCCTCGCCCACCTCGAGCGCGACGCCCGAGGAGTCATAGCCGCGATACTCCATGCGCTTAAGGCCTGTGACCAGGATGTTCTTTGCAATATCAGAGCCGGTGTAGCCAACAATTCCGCACATAGGATAAATCCCTTCGTTCGCGTGACTGCAAGACGTCCACGCACGGAAGGCGCTGAGACGTATAACGTTCGAGTATTGTACTCACGCAAGCGCAAGCTGATATACCAGAAGTGGTATCTTAACTTGGATACCACTCGATACACACACGTCCAGCCGGCCCAAACCACCACAATGGGGACAGGCACCTTTGTGGTGGTTTGGGCCGAGGCGGCGCTCTGTCCCGGCGGAAGATCTCGATCTGTAACATCTGGGGCTCTGGAAGTCGGCTTGGTGTTACAGATCGAGACATTGCGGTTCGGCCCCAGCACTATGTCTCGGTCTGTAACAGGTAGAGCCGGTTTTGCCGTCCAGATGTTACAGATCGAGACAATTGAAGGTCCGGGCAGCTCAAACCACCACAAAGGTGCCTGTCCCCTTCGTGGTGGTCGCGCTGGCAACGGCGTTTACCCAGATAAAACCTGCCAAAATAAACCTGTCCCTAATTGGCAGGTTTTGACACCCTAGGGGCGGGCGATGCTACAATCTGGCTTGTACTTGAAACGCATCAAAGGGGCCGCTATGGCAAAGGTAAATATCAGCGACGTCGCGCGCGAGGCAGGGGTTTCGCTGGGCACGGTTTCCAACGCACTCAACCACCCCGAAAAGCTGCGCCCCGAGACCCTCAAACTCATCAACGAGACCATCAATCGCCTTGGCTACCTGCCCAACCAAAGCGCCCGTCAGCTCGCGGGCGGCACCACCAAGTCCTTTGGCCTGGTCCTTCCCCGTCTCGACCACGGTTTTTCGCTCCAAATTGCCAGCGGCGCCCATAACGAGGCCCGCAAGCACGGTTACGACCTGCTCATCGCCAACGCCGATAACGACGATATTCTCCAGGACCATTACCTGCGCTACTTTATGGGCACGCAAATGTCCGGCGTCATGGTTCAGCCCATGGCGTCCCCCGACTGGCACCCCGCAACGACCAAGATGCCCGTGCCGATCGTCCATCTGGACATCCACTGCTCCGAGCCCGGTTACTACGTGGCCGCCGACAACGAGGCACAGGGGCGCATTATCGCCGAGCTCGCCGTCGCCCGCGGCGCACGCCATATCACCGTTGTGGGCAGAGCGGCATTCATGCAGCTCACCCTGCGCGTACTTGGCATTCACAAGGCCCTCGCCCTGCATCCCGATATCAAAATTGAAGTCATTGACGCCGGAGAGTGGAATACCGCAGCCGACGGCTACAGCATTGGCGCTCAGATTGCCGGGCGCCCTGCCGACGAACGCCCCGATTTTGTCGTCGGCCTGACCGACGTGTTAGCCTCGGGCGTTATCTCGGCATTGGTCGACAAAGGCATCTCCGTCCCCGAGCAGGTTCGCGTGGCCGGATGCGACGGCAACCCACTCGCTTGGAGCGGGTCGGTCCCCCTCACCACGGTGGCACCGCCGGGTTACGAAATTGGCCGCAAGGGCGTTCAGTTGCTGATGGAGCAGATTGAGAACAAAGCCCCGGCAAAGACCAAGCATATCCGCGTCGGCTCTGCGGCGCGCACCGTCGCCGCAGTCACCACCGCGGAGGATATCAACCGCCAAGAACTCGTGCGGCCGTTCCTCCTCGAGCGCGCCAGCACCCAGGCAAGCAACCACGCCGAAGCCACCGCCATCAACCTCGGCGCGTATCTATAGCACGTCGGCCAGTATGCCAAAATGCCGTTTAAGCAAAAGAGGCCCGACCATTGCCGGACCTCTTTTGCTTAAGTGCAAAGACGGCCAATGTCTCGCTTCAACGCCGCGATTGCCTAGCGTACGGCCTTGACCGCCGCCGCCAGGTCGAACAGCGAATCGAGCACGGCCTCGCAGCCATCTACCACATCCTGCGGCAGCGGCACGATATCGGGGACGGCAAAGACATGGCAGCCGGCCGTGATGCCCGAGACGCAGCCGTTGCGCGAATCCTCGACCACGGCGCACTCCTCGGGGGCAAAGCCCGCGCGCTCGCAAGCGAGCAGATACATCTCGGGGTCGGGCTTGCCGTGCACGACGTCCTCGCCACAGGTCACCGTCTCAAACTTGTCAAAAAGACCGACCATCTTAAGGTTGCGCTCGGCCGTAACGAGGCGCGACGACGTCGCTAGGCCCACGTGATAGCCCGCAGTCAGCAGCTCGTCTATGCACTCAGCGGCACCGGCCTTAAGCTCCAGTTCGGTCTTGACCATCTCGTCGCGAATCTCCTTGTGGCGGGCATAGACCGCCTCGGTGGTTTCGTGGCTGCCGTAATGCTTATCGAGGATGTCCATAACGTCGGGCAGCGTGCGACCGATAAACTGATGGATCAGCGCTTCATCAATCGCGACCCCCAGCTCGGCAGCGCCCGCCTTCCATGCCTTAATGCCCAAACGCTCGGTATCGACCAGCGTTCCATCCATGTCAAAAATAACAGCCTTGATCATATCGGTCCCCCATCGGCTCTCGCTATCGCATTACCGCAACTCTACCGCATTTGGCAACTTGTATATAACGTATATGCCATATTGCACTTTCGTTACATAGGTAGAAGTATTATGACAAGCAGCCCGGTAGGATTATAGTTTTTGACCGAGTACATATTGGTAAGGATCGATTCATGTTTTCAGACACCACCGCACCTGCAAAGGAGCTTCAGGACAAACTTGCAGAGCTCGAGCAGCTGCTTTTGGCATACGGACGCGTTGCCATCGGCTTTTCCGGCGGCGTCGACAGCAGCTTTTTGGCCGCGGTCTGCGCCCGCATCATGCCTGCCAGCACGCTTCTCGTCCACCTCACCACGCCGCTCATCGGCACGCCCGAACAGGCTTCGTTTGAGCGATCCGTTGACGGGCAAGCCAATGAGGAGCCGCATTTTAAGCTCCCTGTGCTCAATCTTTCGGTCGATCAGTTGCAGCTCCCCCAAGTAGCCTGCAACGATGCCAATCGCTGCTACCACTGCAAGCACGCCAGCTTTACCGCTATCGTCAACCACGCCAAGTCGCTCGGCTTTCCCACCGTCATCGATGGCAGCAATGCAAGCGATCGCGGTGACTACCGCCCTGGCATGCGAGCGGCAGAAGAACTCGGCGTACGCTCCCCCCTCATGGAGGTCGGCTTTACCAAGGACGAGGAGCGCGAGCTGCTGCGCGCGTGGGGCTATTCCGTTTGGAACTTGCCGGCAGGCGCCTGCCTTGCCACACGCGTCCCTACGGGCGAAGAGCTGACACGCGAGAAGGTCGATTTAATCCGCGCCTGCGAGGATTACCTGCACGACCTTGGCCTGGCGCAGGTTCGCGCGCGCTTGGTCGGCGGCTGCATGCATATCGAAGCCGCTCCCGCGGATGTCACCAAGATCGCCGCCCTCGGCGGAACTGCAGTCGACGACCAGGGCAAAACCCCGCTGCCCACCGCTATCGAGTCCGCGCTGCGCGAGCTGGGCTGCGGCCACATCTCCCCCGAGGTCACCCCCTACATCCACGGCAACATGAACCTTTAGGTTACGCCGTTTTACAAACGGCGTAACTGCCCGGCGCTGCGCAGGCCCCGGGCACGGCAATCTGACGTTCAACTTCACGGGCGCGACCAAAAGGTCAGCGCCCGCTTGTTTCACGTCACCTTACCGCACCCGGAGCCCGCTCGCTCGCATATGCTCAACCTGGACTGCGTTAACTGACCCGCCAAAAAGGGACAAGTTTATTTTGGCAGGTTTTATCTGGGGAAATGCAGAATAGCTCCATATGCACAACCGCCGCAGCTCCATATGAGGTAAATGAATCCGTAGCGTTTGTCCCAAATCTTAAGTATTTGTTCGACAGAACGGCCCCTGCCGGCTCCTGCTAGACTGGTAGATTCCCAACCGTCCATCCAGGAGCCTCAATGTCGCGCAAGTCCGCCTACAAGCAAGTGCTTTCCATCGGCACCGCCGTGGTGCTGGGGTTTGCGCTGTTCACAGGGTCGCTCGACGGAGCGCCCAAGCTGCTGTCGCCGCAAAGCGATGAGCAGGCAGCGGCTCTGGCCGAGAAGCAAAACGAGAATCCCAGCCGTACCGACGACGAGGCAGACCTGGTTGCCCGGCTTGAATCGGGAACAGCGAGCTCCGAGGACCCTCAAAATAGCCAAGACTCTGGCGATGGCTCTGAATCCGCCGCAACCGACACCGGTGACGCTGCCTCCGCGGATAGTGCCGCCACCCCCATCGACGAGGTCGAAAACCCCGATCTCGTCCGCGCCCGCGGCGTATATCTCAACAGCATTCCCGACTACGCCGGCAACCCTTATGTTGCCCTTCGCGCCGACAGCACGCACCCGTTGGGCATGCCATCATTCACGCTCGACGAATACGAGCGCGCTACAGAAGAGGGTTGCTTTAAGAAGTTCTCCAAGCTCGACAGCCTGGGCCGCACTCGCAAGGCGCTCGCCTGCGTAGGCCCCGAGTCGCTCGGACAGGGAAAGCGCGGCGATATCTCGCGTATCCATCCTGCCGGTTGGCACCAGCAGCGCTACGACTTTATTCCGGGCCAGAGCCTCTACAACCGCTGCCACCTCATCGCCTGGTCGCTCTGCGGCGAAAACGCCAACCGCAAAAATCTCCTCACCGGCACGCGCTATCTCAACGAGACGGGCATGCTACCGTTTGAAGAGCAGATTCTCAACTATATTCGCGATACGGGCAACCATGTGCTCTACCGCGTCACGCCCATGTATAACGAAGAGGAACTTGTCTGCCGTGGCGTGCGCCTTGAGGCACAATCGGTCGAGGACCACGGCAAGACCCTCTGCTTCCACGTGTACTGTTACAACCTGCAGCCGCACGTGCAGATCGACTACGCCACCGGCCGCAACCAGGCATCCGGAGACTAGTGCCGACCGCGCCACCCGTAACCCAAAAAATGGTCCGTTTTCCTCCGTCCCCAAGGGATCAAATAAGGCCGCCCCGGTTACCCAGAGCGGCCTTTTCGTCAGCACCTACATTGCAGGCAAAACCACACGCTACTTGGCGCGACCCTCCTCATAGCGCTCGACCAGCTTGGCCTGAACGTCATAAGGCACCTGCTCGTAGCCTGCAGGCTTCATGGTAAAGTCACCCGTGCCGCGCGTGATAGAGCGCAGGCGCGTCGAGTAATCCGTCAGCTCTGCCAGCGGCGCCTGGGCAATAACCACGGTATCGCCACGCTCATCGGTCTCCATGCCCGTCACGCGACCGCGCGATGCCGAGATGTCGCCCATCACGGCGCCGGCGTAGCTCTCGGGGATAGTCACCGTGATTTCCTCGATGGGCTCCAGCACCACCGGGTCGGCATCGGCGCATGCCTTGCGCAGGCCGATACGAGCCGCCGCGCGAAACGCCATCTCGTTGGAGTCGACGCTGTGATACGAGCCGTCGTACACCGCGACGCGAATGCCCGTAAGCGGGTAGCCGGCAATGATGCCGTCCTTCATGGTCTCCTGGACGCCCTTGTCCACGGCGGGGATCAGCGAGCGAGGAATACGGCCGCCTACGACCTCGTCAACAAACTCATAGCCGTCGCTCGTGCCGTCGGGCCCAATGAGCGGCTCCACACGCAGCCAGCAGTCGCCGTACTGACCGGCGCCGCCGGTCTGCTTCTTGTGGCGACCCTGGGCGCTTGCCGTGCGGCGGATGGTTTCGCGATACGGAATGCGGATCGGCACGCTTTTGGCCACGACCTTGGTGCGATCCTCCAAACGGTTGAGCAGCACCGAAACCTGCGCCTCGCCCACGGCGGAGATGATAGTCTGGCCCGTCTCCTCGTCGCGGTCGATGCTCATGGTCGGATCGGCCTTGCAGGCCTTCTCGATAAACGTGTAGAGCTTCTCTTCGTCGCCACGATTCTCGGCCTCGATGGCGATGCGGTACTGCGAGTTGGGAAACTTAAACGCCGCAGCCTCGACCTTGCCGGTAATCGAGAGCGTATCGCCCGTCTCGGCCGCCAGCTTGGGCGCCACGATGATGTCGCCGGCATAGGCGTGACCGACCTCGGTCATGTCGCGGCCGCACATCACATACAGGTGAGCCAGACGGTCGCTCTTGCGCGTGCGGGCATTGATCAGCTCAAGGCCCGGCTCAAGCGTACCCGTCAGTACCTTGATAAAGCTGATGCGGCCCTGCTGCGGGTCGGCCAGCGTCTTAAACACAAACGCCACCGGACGGTCATCGTCACTCGAGATCTTGAGCGAGTCGCCGTCGATGAGCGGCATCTCGCCGTAGTCAGTCGGCGCCGGGAAGTACGTGGCAATGTCGTCCATCAGCGAGTTGACGCCCTGCTCCTTAATGCAATCGCCCGCAAAGACCGGCACAAAGATGCGCTCGGCGATCGCTTTCGACAGCAGGCCTTCGAGCTCCTCCTGCGTCAGCGTCTCCTCGCCTTCCAGGTACTTCATCATCAGCTCATCGTCGGCCTCGGCCACCAACTCGCACAGATGGTCGTGGGCCTCCTCAGCCTGGGCACGATACTCCTCGGGGATCTCCGACTCAACGGCCTCGGTGCCGTTGCAATGGCGCGCCTTCATGCGCACCAGGTCGATAATGCCGTTAAAGTCCTCGCCCTCGCCCCAGGGGAGGGTCACGGCGCCCAGACGCGTGCCAAAGCGCTCCTGCAGCAGGTCCATCGTGGTCGCAAAGCTGGCTTCGGAGCGCGACAAGCGGTTTACGAACACCGCGCGCGCCAGGCGCAGGTCCTCGGCGGCGTACCAAAGCTTAACCGTCGTTGGCTGCGGGCCGGCCTCGGCGTCGACCACAAACAGCGCCGTCTCGCAAACGCTCATCGCAGCAAAGGCGTCGCCGATAAAATCGGGATAGCACGGAGCATCGAGCACGTTGATGCGGGCGCCCTTCCAGTCGATCGGCGCGATGGTCGTCGAGATGGAGAATGAACGCTTGACCTCTTCGGGGTCATAGTCGAGCGTGGGCTTGGTGCCGTCGTGGCCGCCCAGGCGGGCGGTCTTACCGGAAAGGTGGAGCATGGCCTCGGCGAGTGAAGTCTTGCCCACCCCGCCTTGGCCTACGAGCACCACGTTCCTTACGTTGCCGGTCTTGGGAGCACCCATGATGACCTCCTTGCAGGGTCGCGCGCGATGCGCGACGCCAACGGGGAGAGTTCGCGGTCGATGCCGTCCCGGGAGCAGCATGGTCGGCAGCCGAGCCGACTCACCCTCCAAATGTCCTATGCCACCACACTACCCTTGCAGTCGCCTGTCCATGCAGACCTTTCGGCACGCGTATGGATACGGGCGGCGAGAGGAGGGCGCGAGCTTGCGAGGCGATTATTGAACCCCGCGGATGCAAACAAAAAGCCGCCACAGACCGTAAGGCCTGCGGCGGCATCACCTCAATATACAGTTGAGTAAATAGCTGAGCCTATCCCTCGATACGGCTTAAGAACTCGCGTGTACGCTGCTCGCGCGGATGGTCGATGACCTGCTCGGCAGGACCTTCCTCGACAATACGACCGCTGTCCATAAAGACCACGCGGTCGGCAACGTCGCGGGCAAACTGCATCGCGTGCGTCACAATCACCATCGTCATATTCTGCGCAGCAAGGTCTTTAATGACACGCAGCACCTCGGCCGTCAGCTCGGGATCGAGCGCCGAAGTCGGCTCGTCAAAGAACAAGATTTCCGGTTCGAGCGCCAAGGCGCGGGCGATACTCACACGCTGTTGCTGACCGCCCGAAAGCTCACACGGAACCTTGTTCTCGTTGCCCGTCAGCCCCATTTGCGCAATCAGCTCGTGTGCGCGGGCCTCCGCCTGCTCGCGCGGGCGCTTGAGCACGCGGATCGGTGCATCGGTGATGTTTTTCATCACGGTATAGTGCGGGAACAGATTGTAGTTCTGAAACACCAGACCAAACCGCGAGCGCGCCTGTTTAGGTACATCGCCCTTTGCGTACACCGCGCCCGAACCCGCATCCGTCGCGACGGCAAGGTCGCCAAACGAGAGCGAGCCACCGTCAAGCGTCTCGAGCAGCGTGGCACAGCGCAGCAGCGTGGACTTACCGCCGCCCGAAGGCCCGATAATCGCCACGACCTCGCCACGCTTTACCTCGAGCGAGATATCCTTGAGCACCTCATTGCCGCCAAACGCCTTGCGCGCGCTCGTTATATTCATTACCGAATTAATCATGGTAGTAATCCAATTTTTTCTCGGCAGCGCCCAGCAGCATCTCGACCACAAAGTTGAAAACCCAGTAGATCAGCGCCGCAATCGCAAACGGTACCATGCTCACCTGCGAGGCAACCAGGGCCTTGGCGGTCGAGAACATCTCGCCCACGCCAATGGCAAACGCCAGCGACGTGTCCTTGACCAGCGTGATAATCTCGTTGCCCATCGCCGGCAGAATACGCTTGGCGACCTGCGGCATCACGATATACAGAAACATCTGCATGCGCGAATAGCCCAGCACCTCGGCTGCCTCGTATTGACCGCGCGGAATGGACTGCAGGCCCGAGCGATAGATCTCGGCAAAGTAACCGGCGTAGTTGATGATGAACGCCACGACGCACGCCGTCCACTTGGAATCGGGCGTGAGCGAAATACCAAACACATAATACGGGGCAAAGTAGATGGCAAACATCTGCAGCATGAGCGGCGTACCGCGCATCACCGAAATATAGATACGCGCGATCCAGCGAAGCGGCGCGATTTTGCTCATGCGCATGAACGCCACGGGGATTCCCAGCGGAATCGACCCCAGCAGCGTCAGCACAAACAGCTGCAAACTGACCAAGAATCCCTGGCCAAGCATCTGCATCATGACCTGAATAGACATTACTTGAGCACCCAATTATCGAAAGATAGACCGTAGCTTGAATACTTGTCGCACAGGTCCTTGACCGTGCCATCCTCGTAGAGTGCCTTGAGCGACTCGGTCACGGCATCGGCGGACTTGGTGTCGCCCTTCTTAAAGCCGACGGCGTAGTGCTCGCTGGACAGCGGCTTGTCGAGCTGCGTATAGGCATCGGGCTTGGCGGCAAGCTGATATTGAGCGATCGAGAGATCACAGGCAACGGCATCGACTGCACCACTCTCGAGCTGCATAAACGCCGTGTTGTACTCACCGATGGTATCGAGCGTGGCAAACGTCGCGGCCAGACCCTTCTGGTCGCCCTCGAGCACATCCTGCGCCGCGGAATCGGTCTGGGTAATCACCGTCTTGCCGGCAAGATCGTCCCAGCTCTTGATACCCGCGTCCTTCTTGACCACGAGCACTTGCTCGTTAAGCATGTACGGCTCGGAGAACGTGTAGTCGTCCTCGCGGCCCTCCATGGTAAAGCCGTTCCAGATGCAGCTGATGGCACCCGAGTTGAGCAGCGTGTCCTTGGCATCCCAGTCGATAGCCTCATACTCAACGTCCCAGCCTTGCTTGTCGGCAACGGCCTTGGCAAGGTCGAGGTCAAAGCCCGTGTACTCGCCATCGTCGCCCACAAAACCGTACGGAGGATAGGACTTGTCAAAGCCCACGACGAGCTTCTTGGACTCCGCAGCGCCCTTCACGTCCTTGGCTGCGGCAGAGCCAGCAGCGGAGCCCTTGCCGGCACCACCGCCGCAGCCGACAAGACCAAGGCCAAGCACCGTGGCAAGCGAGCCGGCTAGACCAACAAACTGACGACGAGACATATCGGTATTCATGGTATTCTCCCTTGATGGCACTTTAGTTAGGTAAAGCGAGTCATGTAACGTTCAGAATCATACACTTTAGTGAGATGGAGTACAAGGGAGGGTTTGCCCGCTGGGCTCCGGGGCGGGGGTTAAGTTTCCTGCTCTACAGTCCTGCTCACGACGGAGGCCACATTAAGTGGCCTCCTGTTCGTGCGGAACTCGCGATAAACTTAACCCCCGCCCCGGAGCCCAGCGGGCAATCATCGTTGTACCTATCACTGATACCAATAAACCGCTTGCATATCGTCTGTTGGCTTGGCACGGTACAATGCTTGTGGCTTTCAATTTATAAATTAGTGGGGTTAATTCATGGCAGAATCTCGTGCGGAGCGTAGGGCTCGTCGTGCTTTGGTGGAGGCGGCTGAGGGGTCGAAAGAGGAGAGATCTTCTACGAAATCCAAGTCTTCCAAAGCTGCAAAAAGCAAATCGACCGAGAACAGGGCTAAGGCCAAGCGTGCCAGCTCTCGTCGGAGCGAGGACAAGGCATCTCAGACTCGCACCAAGCGCCCGCATAAAGATCCGGTTTCGTCTGCGCGTAAGGCTGTGGACCCCAAGTCTCCCTGTTCGATCATGAAATCTTGCGGTGGGTGCACGGCGCTCAATCGTCCTTATAAAAAGCAGTTGGCAGCCAAGCAGGCTGCTATGGAGGAGCTTTTTGCTGCTCTTTGCGAGCGCGAGGGCATCGCCGTTGATCCTATTCGCGGTATGGGCGTCACCCTGGGCGACCCGGGTAAATATCCTGCGCCGCGTGGCTTTCGCCATAAGGCTGCCACTCCCTTTGCTCCCGGTAAGGAGGGCGCTGTCCGTTGCGGTTTCTTTGAGCGCGGCACGCACAGAATCGTTGCCGTGCCCGAGTGTCCTGTCGAGGCGCCGGGAGCCCGTCAGATTCTCAACGGCATCGCGCGCGAAGCTGAGCGGCTGCATATTCCCGCCTTTAATGAGGACAAGCATCTGGGGCTGCTTCGCTATGCCGTCGTCCGCTGCGGTTGGCGTACCGACCAGGTCATGGTTACGCTCGTGACCGCCCAGCGCGACTTACCGCATGCGCAGGAGTTCTTTGAGGCCGTCGCGGCACTCGATCCGCATATCGTCACCGTTGCCCAAAATATCAATGGCCGTCCCGGTAACGCCATCTTGGGTGAGGAGACTCGTATCGTCTATGGCGCCGAGTGCATGCGCGATCAGCTGCTCGGCTGCAACTTCGATATCTCCCCCACCGCGTTTTATCAGACCAACCCGCAGCAGACCGAACTGCTCTATCAGCTCGCCATTGACGGCATGAATCTGCAGCAGGGTGACGTACTCATGGATGCCTATTGCGGTAGCGGAACTATCGGCCTGTGTGCAGCCAAAGCCGCCCAGGACAAGGGCATCGGCATTATGCTGCTCGGCGTGGAGCGCAACCCGGCGGGCATTGCCGACGCACGTCGCAATGCCGAACTCAACGGCCTCACCCGCAGCGCTTGGTTTATGACCGACGATGCCACCGACTACATCCTAGATGCCGCCGACAACAACGAGCGGGTCGACGTCCTTTCCATCGACCCGCCGCGCGCCGGCTCTACCCCCGAGTTCCTCGAGGCCACCTGCGCACTTAAGCCGCGCCGCATCACTTATATCAGCTGCAACCCCGTGACCCAAGAGCGCGATCTGCACCACCTCCTCGACGGAGGCTATCGCCTGCTCAAGATCACGCCCGTAGACATGTTCCCTCACACCGACCACACCGAAACCGTAGCGGTCCTCGAACGCCGCTAACCAACCTCAGTAGATTTTTGGGACAAGAAAGGGGGCGACCCGCCTGGGCCGCCCCCTTCGCTTGGTTTATAAACTCCGCTACATCCCCTTGCGCAGATCGCACACGCCGGCTGCCGCCATTTCGCGCAGCAGCGTCTCGCGATCGCGCGTCACGATCAGATCCAACGGGAAGTGAATCTCGTCGAGCATCTTGCGGGCATGATCGAGCTTGCCAATGGCCATACCAATGTGCGCATCAGTCGACACGCCAATGCCCACGCCCAGCTCGGCGCAGCGCTCGGCAATCTTGCGGCATACGGCCCAATGCTCAGTGTCGGCACCGTGCTCAAGACTATGGTTGTTGATCTCGATAATCTTGTGCTTCGCCTTAGCCGCCAACAGCACCTCATCGATATCGAACGGCACGCCCGAGCGCCCCGTATGTCCCAGCATAAACACCTTGGGGTGCTCCAGGGCGTTGATATACATCTCGGTCGTCTGGGCAAGCGTCGCACCTTCAGCAATCTGCGGATTATGCACGCTTGCCACCAAATAATCCAAATTGCGCGTCACCAATTCGAACAGCGAATGCTGGTGACTGTACGAATCGCCGGCAATATCGAGCGAAACGGGAATGTCCTCGCCAAACAAGCTTCCGTCCAGCGAAACGATATCGGCCTCGGCGCCGCGAAGCACCAGCACGCCGCTCCAAATACGCGGCCAGATATCCTGGTTAATAAAGAACTGGAAACTGCGCAGGTCATTGGGGCAAGGCGTAACCATCGAGCTTAAATGATCGGCGGAACCGAGCACCTGAAGGCCGCGCTCTGCCGCCCAATATATGTTCTCCTCGATGGTTGAATACGCATGCGCAGAGAACATCGTATGAGTATGGATATCACAAGAAAGCAGGTAGGGCATCGGGTCTCCTTATCCGGTATGGCCGTCGCGTATATTCATTGTACGCATAGCATTCGATGGTCGTAAAACCGCTCCATCCCAACGACACAACGTCCATGACAACGGGGTCTGGCTTAGCACCAAACCCCGTTTCACGTAAAACATTGTAAGCAGAGCGCTTTACTTTTGACGATACTCGTCGGCCAGCTGCTTCCAGGCGGGCAGCGAGTTGACGATAGTCTCGTAGCTCACGCAGTAGCCCAAGCGGAACCAGCCCGGCATGCCGAAGCTATCCGAGGGCACTGCGAGCAGTTCGTACTTCTTCGCGCGCTCGCAGAAGGCGTTCGCATCGGGCTCCAGCGCTTTCACCCATAGGTAGAACGCGCCATCCGGCTCAACATAGGTGTAGCCGTACTCCGCTAGCGCATCGGTAAGCGCCGTGCGGTTGCGTGCATAGGCCTCAACGTCACTCGGCTCATCGATGCAATCGATAATCACGCGCTGGAAGAGCGCCGGTGCGCACACGAAGCCCAGCGTGCGGGCAGCACCCGCAACAGCCGGCATCAGACGAGCTGCCTGAGGATTCGTATTGGGAACCAGGATCCACCCCACGCGCTCGCCCGGCAGCGAAAGCGACTTGGAATACGAGTAGCACACGATGGTGTGCTCGTAGATTGAAGGCACCCAAGGCACCTCGGCGCCATAGACAATCTCGCGATACGGCTCATCCGAGATAAGCATGATCGGGTTCTCGGGATTGCGCTTGGCGTTGACCTCGCGCAGAACATTGGCCAGTCGCGTCAGCGTGTCGCGCGTATATACGGCACCGGTCGGATTGTTGGGCGAGTCGATGATGACAGCAGTCGTCTTATCGGTAATCGCCTTGAGCACGTTGTCCACGCTCAGCTGGAACGTATCTTCATCGGCGAGCGCCTCGACACACGTACAGCCGGCCTTCTCAATCCAAACGCGATACTCCGGAAAGTACGGGGCGATAACAATAACCTCGTCGCCCGGATTCGTAACGGCGTTGAGCGTACAGGTGAGCGAAGCCGCGGCGCCCACCGTCATAAAGACGTCCTTGCCCTCATAGCTCGTGCCAAAGCGGCGGTTGAGCGACTCGGCGACGGCTGCTCGACATTGTGGCAGGCCCGGTGCGGGCGTGTATCCGTGCAGCTGCTCGCTCGGCAGTTCAAGCGCCTTTTTGATGGACTCCGCGACGGCAGCGGGAGCAGGAACGCTCGGGTTGCCCAGCGAGAAATCGAACACGTTTTCCGCGCCGATTTGCGCCTTGCGCTCAAGGCCATAGCTAAAAATCTCGCGGATGATGGAGCTCTCCGCACCGCGAGCATACATGGTTTCGTTAATCATCTGTTCCCCTTTCGCATAGGCGCTATTGTACGCTTTAGTCGGGAAAAGCGCCGCAGCAATGTTGATTGGGGACAGACTTAAATGCGTGAAAACGCTCATTTAAGTCTGTCCCCAATCAACAGATGGCCCCATATCGCTCAAAAGAAAAGCCTCCGCAGGTTTCCCCACGGAGGCTTTCACCACAAAGACTATTTGTCGTCGTCGGTGTCGGCACCGGCATTGACGGCACAGTCATCATCGGCAGTCTCGGATGCGGCTTCGGCATCCTCCTGCATAGCCGCCTGCGCAAATGCCGCGGCATCAGCCGCCAGCTCCTCCTCGCTCATGCGAGGCGCACGCTTCTTGGTCGGCATGCCGGCCGCCTTAGCGTTGCGCTCCTCCTTGGCCGCCAGGATATCGCCCTCGCGCTCAAGGTAGGCGTCCCACTCGTTGTCGAGCAGGGCGCTCACGGCGTCGCCCTCGACGGTCTCACGCTCAAGCAGTACCTTGGCCATCAGGTCGAGCTGATCGCGACGGGCATCCAGGATCTCGACCGCACGACGATGGGCCTCACGCATAATGCGCTGGACCTCGATGTCGATGCGACGCGCCGTCTCCTCGGAGTAGTCCTGATGATCGGCATAGTCGCGGCCCAGGAATACCTGATGCTGCGCCTCACCAAACACCTGCGTTCCAAGCTCCTCGCTCATGCCCAGGCGCGTGACCATCTCGCGCGCCATCTTGGTCGCGCGCTCTAGATCGTTGCTCGCGCCCGACGTGATGTCGTCGCACATGAGTTCCTCGGCAACGCGACCGCCCAAGAACACGGCAAGCTCGTCGAGCATCTCGTTCTTGGTCTTGAGGAAGTGGTCCTCCTGCGGAAGCTGCAGCGTGTAGCCCAGCGCCTGGCCGCGACTGACGATCGAGATCTTGTGAACCGGATCGGAGTGCTCCAGGATGTGGCCCACCAGAGCGTGACCGCTCTCGTGGTAGGCAATCGTGGTGCGCTCGGCCTCGGTCATCACGCGACCCTTGCGCTGCGGACCGGCAATCACGCGCTCCATCGATTCCTCGACCTCGTCCATCGAGATCACGGAACGATGGCGGCGGGCAGCCAGCAGCGCAGACTCGTTGAGCAGATTTGCCAGATCGGCGCCGGTGAAGCCAACGGTCATCTGGGCGAGCTTCTCAAACTTCACGTCCTCGTCCATCGGCTTGTTCTCGGCATGCACGCGCAAGATCTGCTCGCGGCCCTTCACATCCGGACGGTCGACCGTAACCTGACGGTCAAAACGACCGGGACGCAGCAATGCCGGATCCAGGATGTCAGGACGGTTGGTCGCAGCGATCAGGATGACTGACTCGCTCTCCTCAAAACCGTCCATCTCGACCAGCAGCTGGTTGAGCGTCTGCTCGCGCTCGTCGTGACCGCCGCCCAAGCCAGCTCCGCGCTGACGTCCCACGGCATCGATCTCATCGATGAAGATGATCGACGGGGCCTGGGACTTGGCCTCCTTAAAGAGGTCACGCACACGGCTCGCGCCGACACCCACGAACATCTCGACAAAGTCGGAACCCGAGATGCTAAAGAACGGCACGCCCGCCTCGCCGGCAACGGCCTTGGCCAGCAGCGTTTTACCGGTGCCCGGAGGGCCCACCAGCAACACGCCGCGCGGGATCTTGGCGCCCAGCTTGCGATAGCGATCCGGATCGCTCAAAAAGTCACGAATCTCCTCGAGTTCCTCGACTGCCTCGTCCACACCGGCAACGTCTTCAAACTTGACCTTGGGGCGCGTGGCCTCGTTGGTCTTGGCGTTGGTCTTGCCAAACTGCATGTTCCTGTTGTTGGCGCCCATCATCTGGCGCATAAAGTAGAACATGATGGCAATCAGGGCGATCGTCGGAAGCACGCTCATCGCCAGGTCACCCCAAAAATCGGGGTCATTGGTGTTGACGATGTACTTGGTATCGGGGTGCTCCGCCATAAGCTCGGCAAGCGAATCGGAGCCGACATAGGTCGAAGAGAAGCTCTTGAGCTCGCTTGTATCGCCCTTGTCCTTCTTCGTCTTCCAGTAATGACCCGTCACGCTTCCGTCTTGAACCGTATAGGTCAGATCTTCGACACGGTCCTGCTTAATGGCGTTGACCATCTCGCTCGTCGCGAGCTTTACGGTATTGCTGGAATTGGCAAAGCCGGAGCCCATGTTAAAGAAGGCGTAGCCCAGAAGCGCGCAAGCCAAAATAAAATACAGCCAGCCCGTACGCGTGGGCTTCTTGCCTCCGGGCATCCCCGGGATCTTAGGCTCCCGGGGAGTCTGGGAATTGTTATCGTTACGGTCGTCGGGCATCTTACGAATAAACCTCCGGTTTCAAAATGCCCAGATACGGAAGGTTACGATAGCGCTCGGCATAGTCGAGGCCGTAGCCCACCACAAAGGCATCGGGGCAATGGGTTCCAACATACTTGGGCGTGATGGCCGAGGTACGGTCCTCAACGTCCTTCCACAGGAAGGCGGTGACCTCCAGAGAAGCGGGCTTGCGGCTCTCGAGGTTCTTCATCAGGTACTTGAGCGTCAGGCCCGAGTCCAGAATGTCCTCGACGATCAGCACGTCGCGACCGCGGATGTCGATATCCAGGTCCTTAATGATACGCACGATACCCGAGGACTTCACACCGTCGCCATAGCTCGAAACAGCCATGAAATCGATGTTGGTCGGCAGCTCGATCTTGCGCATCAGGTCGCCCATAAAGACCACAGCGCCGCGCAGGACCGCAATCAGCACCAGATCCTTACCCGCGTAGTCGCGAGTAATCTGCTCGCCTAGGCGAGAGACGATACCGTCGATATCCTCCTGCGTAAACAGAACCTTCTCGATATCCGGATGTTGAGAAGCCATGACAACCCTTTCTTGTGCTTATCGCCCACACACCGCCGTATGGACGCGAACTTCACATTCTAGCAGCGCACGGGGTATATTTTCCAGCCCGTACGCCATCAGCGCGGGAATACCGTCAACGTCGCACAGAATAGCTGGCGTGGGACGCTATTCCGCATCGACCACACGAAGCAGATACGCCACGCGCGTTGCGGCCGTGCATTTAAAACGCTCGTCCGCGCGAACGCCTGCGACCCATACCACGGCACCTCCCGGAGCCGTTCTCACCACGGGAACGCCTGCGCGCTCAGAAACAGGAATACGAGCCTCGTTGAGCAGGTCGGACACCTTCTTACTTCGCCCACTCATGCCCAACGGACACATCACATCCCCCGGCACGGGACCGTCTACCCACAGACGCGCCAAACGCGCCTCGGCGGGAATCTCCCCGCGCGAGCCGGCGAGCATCCGTTCGCTATCGCGATCGGCAAAGCCCAGCGTCGCGGCATCCACCATAGCGGCCACCCCTCCGGCACCCGCGAGTTCGCGGGCACGGCGCACAATATCACACCCCGGCTCGACGGCCATCGGCTCTGCCACCAGGATGCGGCCCGCCCCCAGCGGCAATCGACCGGGAATGGTGACCCAATCGGCAACTAGCCCCTCGCGCGCCGCCGGGGCCTTGAATGACAGCATGCCAAACTCCACGCGCGCATCGATTCCCGCCGGCAGCGTGACCGAGCCCGAGCCTTCGGCGACACAGGCGAGCACGCGCTCCACATGCCGCATCTCCGGGCGAGCGTCGGGGTCGATACGCTTAATTGCCAGTCGCACCATGCGCCGAGCAATCACCACCTCGGCCGCGGCCAGTCGGCGAGCGTCAAGGACCAGTGCACCCGCCGCCTCCTTACGCAGGCAGCTTCGAAACGCCTGTGCGGAAAGCTGGGAAAGAAAGGCGTCCTCATCGCCTAAGATCTCGCAGGCGGCGCCAATCGTCTTGCAGACGCTTGCGTTGCGCTGTGCCACCACCGGCATCACTCGATGGCGCACGTAGTTACGCAAGTACGACACGTCCTCGTTGCTCTCGTCCTCTCGCCACGGCTGACCATGCACCTGCAGATAGCCCACGAGCTCATCATGGGTCAGGTCGAGCAAGGGCCGCACCACGATATTCCTCCGGCGAGGAATGCTCGATAGACCAGCGGGCCCCGAACCCTTAATCGCGTTCATCAAAAACGTTTCCGCCCGATCAGAAGACGTGTGCGCAGTGCAGATACGAGCCGCCGTTCGCGGTGACCCCGTCTGGGCGCAGAGCTCGCGAACATACCTCCGCGCCGCGGCATAGCGCACCTCGCGGGCAGCCGCCTCGATATTGCCCGATTCATCATCAAAATAGGCATGCTCAACGCACAGCGGCAAGCCATATTGTGCGCATAGGCCGCGCACAAAGGCCTCGTCGCCATCGGATGCCTCGCCGCGCAGATGATGGTTCACATGCAGCACGTGCAGTCGCTCGCGCGCGATGGGGGCTATCCCACGCCCATCCAGAATATCCAACTTTGATGTGCACGCCATAAGGAGCAAAGCCGTCGAGTCCGCACCACCTGATACCATGAGCACCACGGGGGCAGCCGTCTGCCGCGTTGCCAGGGCCTTATCATCGGCCCACGATGCAGCATGGTGTCCATAATGCTGAGATACCGTTGGCATTTGCTTCCTCCTCTATTCGTTCGCACCCATTGTATCCTTTGGAATCTTATGTCTCGTCTGCACCTTCATATCCTTGGCAGCGGCTCAAAAGGCAACTGCGCGCTCATCGAAGGCCCCCGGGGGCTCATCATGATTGACGACGGTCTTTCTCGCCGCGAGACATTAAAGCGCATGGCGGAACTGGGGCTCTCGGCAGACAACATCTCGGCTCTTCTCATTACTCATGAGCATAGCGATCACATCAAGGGTCTCGATGTCTGGTGCAAGCACTGGCACGGTCCCCTCTTTGCCAGCAGGGGCACACTTTCGAGCAAAGAAAATCTTTCGCATCTGCCTGTCGAGGAATTCGACCCCGGTGACACCCTATCCATTGCCGGCATCCACGTGCAAACCTACTCAACATCACACGATGTCATAAATCCAATCGGCTTTCGATTCGACGCCCTCGATGATTCCATCGGCTTTGCTACCGACACCGGAGAGCTATCGAGCCAAGCCATGAACACCCTCAAAGATTGTCGAGTCCTCGCGCTCGAAAGCAACCACGATGTGACCATGCTGCGCGAGGGAGAATAT
>CALJNY010000023.1 GCA_937981515.1 uncultured Collinsella sp.
CTTCGAGGGCGCCGACATCGTGATCCCCAAGAGCTGGGCTCCGTTTGCCGCCATGGAGAAGCGTACCAACCTGTACGCCGAGGGCGACGACGCCGGCATCGCTGCGCTCGAGAAGGAGCTACTCGCTCAGAACGCTACGCATCAGGATTGGTGCTCCACGACCGAGCTCATGGAGAAGACTGCCAACGGCCAGGACACCATCTTTATGCACCCGCTGCCCGCCGACATCTCCGGTGTCTCCTGCGAGCACGGCGAGGTCAACGCCGACGTCTTCGACATGCACCGCGTGGGCATGTACAAGGAGGCCAGCTACAAGCCGTACGCCATCGCAGCCATGATGTTCCTGCAGAAGGTTGCCGATCCCGCCGCTACCCTCAAGGCCCTCGACGAGCGCAACACCGCCCGTTGGTTCCAGGCCTAAAGCTGGGCTGAGAAATGGCTAAGCGTATTGTTGTCGCCTTGGGCGGAAACGCCCTCGGCGCCAACCTTCCCGAGCAGATGGAGGCCGTCAAGACGACTTCCAAGGCCATCGTCGACCTGATCGAGGAGGGCAACGAGGTCGTCGTCGTGCACGGCAACGGTCCCCAGGTGGGCATGATCGCCAACGCGATGGCTGAGCTCACGCGCTCTAATCCTCAGAAGTACGTTCCCTGCCCCTTGTCCGTTTGCGGCGCCATGAGCCAGGGCTACATTGGCTATGACCTGCAAAATGCGCTGCGCGAGGAAATGCTCGACCGCAATATCGACAAGGGTGTCGCGACCGTGCTCACCCAGGTCGAGGTTGCGGCGGACGACCCGGCCTTTGCCGACCCGGTCAAGCCGATCGGTCCGTGGATGAGCGAGGCCGAGGCCAAGGAGCTGGAGGCCGACCGCGGCTACCAGTTCATTCACGACAAGAAGCAGGGCTTCCGTCGCGTGGTTGCCTCGCCCAAGCCCGTGAACATCGTCGAGCTCGACACCATTAAGTCGCTCGTCGAGTCCAACCATGTGGTGATCTCCTGCGGCGGTGGCGGCGTTCCCGTCACCAAGTCCCAGGGCAACCACCTTAAGGGCGCTGCCGCCGTCATCGATAAGGACTTTGCGGCCGAGAAGCTTGCCGAGCAGCTCGACGCCGATGCCCTGATTATCCTGACAGCTGTGGAGAAGGTTGCCATTGGCTTTGGCACCGACCACGAGCAGTGGCTCGACACGCTGACCGCGGCTGACGTAAAGCGTCTGTCCGAGGCCAACGAGTTCGGTCGTGGCTCCATGCTGCCCAAGGTTCAGGCCGCCTCGACGTTTGCCGAGAGCAAGCCGGGCCGCACGGCGCTCATCACGCTGCTCGAGAAGGCGCGTGACGGTCTTGCCGGCAAGACCGGTACCACGTTTACCGGCGACGCTGAGTAGGCATATCTGCACCATTGAGGAGGGTGCCCTGCGTCGCGGGGTGCCCTCCTTTGTACCATGGAGAGCCAAGGGGCGTTCGCTGGAAAAACGAGCGCATGCCTGTTCCGACGGAGTGTGAGCTTGGTATGGTGGGTATAGCAACTATGGCGTCCAAGGCAGCCAGGGGAGGTTTGCGGAGATGAAACTTGGTTGCGTGATTATGGCCTCGGGCGAGGGCAAGCGGTTTGGCTCTAACAAGATGCTTGCCGATATCTATGGCGAGCCGCTGATTGCCCGGACCATCGATTCGGTTCCCCGGGGCTTTGACGTCGTGGTTTCGACGCGTTGGCCCGAGGTCGCTCAGATTTGCGAGGACAAGCATTGCCCGTGTGTGCTGCACGATGGCGAGCTGCGCAGCGAAAGCGTCCGTGCGGGCCTTTCGTGGGGAGCCGAACGCAACTGGAAAGGTTGCCTCTTTTTGCCGGGCGACCAGCCGCTCGTGAGTTCGGATTCTTTTGAGGCTATGGTTCGTGCATTTGACGAGCGTGGCCGCAAGCGTCCGGTACGTCTTGCGTGCAACGGTGAGCCTTCGAGCCCGGTGCTCTTTCCGGCGGAACTGTTCGATGCACTTATGTGTCTTGAGGGCAAGGACGGCGGCGGTTCGATCCTCAAAGGCCGTACCGATGTGGTGCTGGTCGAGGCGCGTGCCTACGAGCTGTGGGACGTCGACACCGCCAAGGGACAGCGACGCATAACGGAGCATATTGCCGCCTGCTCGTATTTTGATCGCGTGGCCAACAGCATCAATCAATAAGGAGCAATTATGATCATCATCAAAAACGGCGTGCTCGTGACGCCCCAGGGGCTTCGCCGCGCTGATCTTGCCATGGATGGCGATAAGATCGTACGGATCGCCGCGGCAATCGAGCCGGCCGAGGGCGATACCGTCGAGGACGCCGCGGGCTGCTGGGTGTTTCCCGGCTTTATCGACGGTCACACGCACATGCAGTGCTGGACCGGTATGGATTGGACAGCCGATAGCTTTGAGACCGGCACGCGCGCGGCTGCCTGCGGCGGCACGACGACCATTGTGGACTACGCGACGGCCGATCGCGGCGTGACCATGCCCGATGCCTTGGCCGAGTGGCATCGCCGCGCCGACGGAACCTGCACGGCCAACTACGCCTTTCATATGGCACTCGCCGAGTGGAACGAGCGCAACCGCGCCGACCTTTCGGCCATGCGCGAGGCGGGCGTGTCGTCGTTTAAGACCTACTTTGCCTATGACCACCTGCGCTTGGACGATGCTGAGACGCTCGAGGTGCTGGAGGAGCTCAAGCGCGTGGGCGGTATCCTGTGCGTGCATTGCGAGAACGGCACGCTCGTGAACGAGCTGCAGAAGCGCGTGTACGAGCAGGGGATTCATGGGCCCGAGGGACATGTGCTCAGCCGTCCGGATGTGTGCGAGGCCGAGGCCGTGAGCCGCCTACTGTATCTGGCACACTTGGCCGGCGACGCCCCGGTCAACGTGGTGCACCTTTCGACCAAGCTGGGGCTCGAGGCCATTCGCGCTGCCAAAGCGCGCGGGCAGAAGAACATCTATGTCGAGACATGCCCTCAGTATCTGATGCTCGACGATACGTGCTATTTGGAGCAGGGCGAGGACGGCTTTGCGGGCGCCAAATATGTGATGAGCCCGCCGCTGCGCCATGCGGGCGACCGTGCGGCACTGCGCGAGGCGCTTGTGGCCGGCGAGATCGATACGATCGCGACCGACCACTGCAGCTTTAACCTGCACGGGCAAAAGGACCGCGGGCGCGACGACTTCCGCGCGATTCCCAACGGCGGACCCGGTGTGGAGCATCGTCCCGTCGCGATCGCTACGAGCTTTGAGGGACAGCTGGGCCCCGAGGACCTCTGCCGCCTGATGAGCGAGAACCCGGCGCGCGTCTTTGGCATGTATCCGCGCAAGGGCTGCCTTGCCGAGGGTGCCGATGCCGACGTGTGCGTGTGGGATCCCAAGGCGCGCTGGACCATTCGCGCGGCGACGCAGCATCAGGCTGTGGACTACACGCCGCTCGAGGGTTTTGAGGCACATGGCCGCGCCAAGGCTGTGTTTGTGAACGGCGTGCTGGCTGCGCGCGACGGCGAGCCCACCGGAGCCCAACCCGGCCGCTACGTGCCTCGCTAACAGGGGGAGTGCCGGGCCCCTGCAGTTGCGGTGAAATAGTTCCTGTTTAGCCGCCAAATAGGCCGTTTCAGGAACTATTCCACCGCAACTTATAGATCTGCCGGGGCGGCGCCGGCTATTTGAGGCTGGTGGCGATGAGGGGGCGGCCGAGGGCGGCCTCAAAGCGGTCGGCCATCGTGGGGTCGCTGAGCTTATCGACTTGGTTGAGCATGATGCGGGCATTATTGAGGTTCAGCATCCGCAGCTCGGCATTGAGCACCATGGCGACGCGCTCTGGGGTGGCAGCGTCGGTGGGCTCGCAGCCGCAACGCTCGCAAAAGAGCTCGGGGCGGTGGACAACCTCGGCGACGGGCTTACCCAGCCCCGAGGCGCCGACGACCCAGACAACGTCTGCCGTGGCGGCGGGAATTACCGGCTCCCAGGCGGCATGCGCCTTGAGCGGGAGTCGCTTGCTGCCATCTGCCTCGGCCAACACATGGCCAAAGCGCTGCGCCAGCTCGTTGAGTGGCTCGGCGGGGGCGGAGAGCTTGCCTGTCTCCGGGTCCAAGACGCCTGCCTGGCAGATGCTTCCGCGCGCAAGGCCCGCGCATGCCTCGCAGGTGCAGCCGGGAACATGCAGGGCCCCCGGCTTCCAAGGCGCGGCGTCCAGGCGACGGCTCGACCCGTCCCATGGCACGCCGGCGACGGGAAACATGTGCGTGGTGGTACAGAGGAGCACCCTGTCGCCGGCGCGCATGAGCTCAAGACCCAGCGTTTTCAGCAATGTCGACTTGCCGCCACTGCCGATAATTGCGGTAATGCCCGGCTCGATCTTGAGCGCGGAGGCAAGGTTTCCGCTCGTCGTTTCCATCTGTTCACCGCCGTATAATACTGTGATAATAAATAATCATCAGAGTGCGGTCGAACCGCTTTTGCTCTGCTCAAACCGTAGCACAGGTAGGTGCCCCGGGAATGCTCGTATATGTTCGCGGCGCCGGCGATATCGCCACGGGCGTCGCCGCTCGCTTGGTGCGCGCCGGCGTGTCGGTCGTTATGGCCGATAT
>CALJNY010000024.1 GCA_937981515.1 uncultured Collinsella sp.
CCCGAAAACACAACGGCCTGCGGGGCATATTTGCTGATGAGATGCTGCGTTGCCGCCGCGGCGTTTACGGTTCCCATGCCAGCGGTCGTAGCAACAACGGACAAACCGTCGAGCTCGCCGTTGACAACGGTCAAGCCCGCCTCTTGTGCCACACGAGCGCCGTTCAGTTCTTCTTTAATCTGCGCAACCTCTTTTTCGAGTGCACCGATGATTGCGATGGTAGGCATACCATCCCCCAAACCCGTGAAAACTGCTATCCACGGTATGGTACCAGCATTTTGACTCAACCGCGCAATACGAAGCCGCTAGACCACCGCAGCGCGGGTATCGTAGAGGAGCAAAAGACTTGCTAGCCGATGGCGTTTTTTAGCTCCGCGCGGCGCTTTTTCATGCCGGTCATAACGGCATTACGCAACTCGGGCATGCGCGCGGTATCCATCTGGGGCACGCCCTCGAGCTTATAGGGAATGCCCAGTTGCTCGTACTTGACGACACCCATCGTGTGATACGGCAGCATTTCCAGGCCCACCACGTTGTGCCATGGAGCGATGAGGCGACCGAGCTTCTCGCACTCCTCCACCGTGTCGGTAATGCCCGGCACCACCACGTGGCGGATAACGACCTTGATCTTGCGACGTGCAAGTTCATCGCCGAACGCCAAGATGCGTGCGGGATCGCAACCGGTCAGCTTTTTATGCTCGACCGGGTCGGCATGCTTAATATCGAGCAGTACCATGTCGGTCTCGTTGAGCACGGCATCGAACTTCTCGGGGTGGTTGGGGTCAAATGCATAGCCACAGCTATCTAGGCAGGTATGTACACGGCCATCGGGGTTGTTATGCATAGCACGAAACAGATCGGCCAAAAACTCGGGCTGCAGGAGCGGCTCGCCGCCGGACACCGTAATGCCACCGCTGCGATAGAACTCGTGGTTACTCTGGAACTCATCCATCAGGTGTTCGACGGTCACCATGGTGCCGCCGTTGACCGACCAGGTATCGGGATTGTGGCAATACGCGCAGCGCATAGGACAGCCCTGAACAAACACCACAAAGCGGATGCCGGGTCCGTCGACCGTTCCCATCGTCTCGATCGAATGCACGCGGCCAAGGGCAAACGCAGAGTCCTCGGGACGAGCGTCCACACCCTCAAGCGTCATTTCTGCCATTCGCGCTACCTTGCCTCTCCTTGGATGCAACCAATTAAAATGCCAGAGTCATTCTAGCCCATGCGTTTGCGTTTAAACGTCTCGGACTAGAACGGCACGTTTTAATCTATCCCCCATCACCATGGCTGGGGGCTACGTCGAGATGTCAGGCTGAAGAACGCTCGCCTGCGGCCTTTACGCCTTAAGCGTGAGCACCGCACCGAAGGCGGTCGGGCCGCAATGGCTCGAGATGACGCCGCCGACCTGAGTCCAGGTAACGTCCTTAAAGCCCAGATCATGCGCATAGACCTCCATGTCATCGCGCAGCTCCTGGGAAAGGCCCACCGAATACGCCAGGCCAATGTGCGAGTAGTCAATCTCGCCCTTCGCAACCATGTGGTCAATAAAGGCGCGGGCGCACTTGAGCATAGAGCCGCGGAACTTCTTGGTCGCCACGAACTTGCCGCCCGTCACCTCAATGCAGGGCTTAATCTTGAGCAGATGGGCGCCAAGGAATGCGACGTTGGACAAGCGACCGCCCGCCTTAAGAAAGGCAAGATCGGTAGGAACAAAGCCCAGCAGCACGCGGTCCATGACGGAATTCGTAAATGCAAAGATCTCGTCGACGGTGGCATCGGGGTGAGCCTCGATGTATTTGGCGGTCTCGACGACAACGAGCGACTGGCCTACCGAGACAAA
>CALJNY010000025.1 GCA_937981515.1 uncultured Collinsella sp.
CGCCCACGGTGCCCGTCGCCATGCCGATGAGCTCCGCCGCCACGCCGGCCTTCCAGCTCATGCCGATCACGGCACGCGAACACGAAAGCACAAACGGCAGGACCTCGCGCCAGGTATGGGCGAAGAACAGTCGCCAGCCCCGCACGCCATGCAGACGAAACATCTGCTCCAGCGGCTGATCAACCTGCGTCGAACCCTCGACCAGCGAAAAATACACGCCCGGCAGCGCCATCAAAAAGACCGCGGCGATGCTCACGCGCGCTGATCCCAGCCAGATAAGCAACAGGACCACCACGCAGGCGACCGGCGTCGCCTTTACAAACGACAGCGCCGGGGCCACCAGGTACGCAAACGCCCGCGAACGTGACGAAATCCCGGCCAGCAAACCGCCACACACCGCAGCAAGCGCCAAACCGCCTAGAATCCGTGCACCCGAGCCCGCCAGAATCGCCCACGTGCCGGCATCGCACACCAGCCGCAGCAACGCCACCACAACAGCGCCCGGTCCCGGCAAAATCAACGGCTGCGCCACGAGACCCGCCACCAGCACCCAAACGGCAAGCCAAAAGGCGGCGACGGCACCTGCTGCCGCCACCGCCTTCATACGCTCTGTCATTTGTCGAGCAAACGCACGCACGGGCTACTCCATGTAGTAGAAATCATCAGCCGGGAGCTTGCCGCCCACGGCGCTCGCATCCGCATCGGCCAGCACCTGCAGGTACCCACCGAGCGCCGCCTTCATATCTTTCCCCGTCTGGCATACAAGCATGCACCCGGGAATCGCCTTTTCGGCAATCGCGGCGTTATCGACGACACCCGCATCGACCACGGCCTGCGCCCAGTCTGCCGGCGCCGCATTGACAGCCTTAACGCTCGCCGCATGACAGCTCAAGAACTCCGCCACGGCCTCGGGATGTTCCTCGGCAAACGCGCGGCGCACCACGGTCACGCCCGTCAGCAGGCGCGAACCCGTGTCACCCGCCAGCTCATCCCACACATCGGTCAGGCTCACCGGTGCCGAAAGCTTGCCTTCGCTCTTGG
>CALJNY010000026.1 GCA_937981515.1 uncultured Collinsella sp.
GCCAGACCGGAGGGGCCCCGGGGGCGGGAATCTGGGCGTACACATTTCCTACACAGTTTGGGATTCTCAGCTGTATTTGCCAGTAATAAAGAGGGGACCTCGTTTCCGAGATCCCCTCCTCTGTTTATCTATAGAAATAGGCTTTCAAAGCCTTAGGCCAGCAGCTTGCGACCGGACTCCTCAATCGCGTCAAGTGCTGCATCTGCCTCGGCGGCATCCGCGCCCTTAGCGAAGATGTACAGCTTAATCTTGGGCTCGGTGCCGGAAGGACGAACAATACCCTTGTTGCCGCCCTCAAGATCGAACTCAATTACGTTAGCCTTCGGCAGGCCGTTCACGCAGGTGTTGTAATCCACGACGGCCTCAATCTTGGAACCGGCGAGCTCCGCGGGCGGGTTCTCGCGCAGACCAGCCATGATGCCGGCCATCTTTGCCGCACCCTCAGCGCCCGGATAGCTTAGCGAAATCGTCTTGTTGTGATAGTAGCCATACTTCTCGTACAACTCGTGCATCGCATCGGCAAGGTTCTTGCCCTGGAGCTTATAATACTGCGCCATCTGGCAAATCAGAAGCGAAGTGCTGACGGCGTCCTTGTCGCGCACGTGGTCGCCGGCCAGATAGCCGTAGCTCTCCTCAAAACCGAAGATAAAGCGATCGACCTCGCCAGCATCGGAAAGAGAAGTAATGATGTCGCCGATGTACTTGAAGCCCGTCAGGCAGCGGCGGAGCTCAAAACCGTACTCGTCGGCCAGAGCGTCAACCATGGCAGAAGAAACGATAGTAGTAACGGCAACCTTCTTAGTAAGGTCCTCACCGCGGGCAGCACGGGTCTTGCAGATATAGTCGAGCAGCAGAACGCCCATCTCATTGCCGGTCAGCAGCAGATAGTCATCGCCATTCTTAACGGCAACGCCAACACGGTCGGCGTCGGGATCGGTTGCAAGCAGCAAATCAGGGTGAACCTGCTCGCAGAGATCGATGCCCTTCTGCATGGCCTGACGGATCTCGGGGTTAGGATACGGGCAGGTCGGGAAATCGCCGTTAGGCTCCTTCTGCTCGGGAACAACCGTGACATCGGTGATGCCAGCGCGTTCGAGCACCGTCGTGACGGGAATGAGGCCGGTGCCGTTGAGCGGAGTGTAGACGAGCTTAAGCGGAGCGCCAGCGATCTCCTCGGTAGAAAGGTTAGTCACGCCGCGGGCGAGAACGGCGTCGTAATAACGCTCGAGGCACGAGTCGTCGATCCATTTGACCAGACCCTGCTCAAGAGCCTCATCGAAGTCCATGGACTTCACGCCGGTGAACGTATCGGTCTCGGCGATAGCCTTAGAAATTGCATCGGCGGCCTCGCTAGTAATCTGGCAGCCGTCGGGGCCATAGGCCTTATAGCCGTTATAAGGCGCCGGATTATGACTAGCGGTCATGCAAATGCCACCGGAGCACTTAAGGTCGCGGACGGCCCAGGAGAGCGTCGGCACAGGAGAAATCTTGGGATACACGAGGGCAGTCACGCCGTTTGCTGCAAGAATGGCAGCCGTCGTCTTGACGAACAGCTCACCTTTATTGCGGCTATCACGAGCGATAGCGACCGTCGGATGCTCGAAGGTCGCATTGAGGTAGTCAGCAAATCCCTGGGTCGCACGACCGACCGTATAGATATTCATACGGTTAGTGCCCGCACCGATAGTGCCGCGAAGGCCGGCAGTACCGAAGGCGAGATCCTGGAAGAAAGCGTCGGTAATGGCGTCCTCATCACCCTGCTCCTTCATCGTGTTAAGCTCAGCGAGGAGCTCCTCGTCCTTGACATTGGCAATCCAAGTATCAAGCAGCTCATGAACATCTGCCATGTGAGTCCTTCCGTCACAATCAATAAAACGACCCGTGTAAAACAGGACAAGCGCAGCAGTGCGCTAAAGCAAATATTAGTCCATTGAGAACAAAGAACCGACCAAAGAACGGTGAACGTCTATATTCAGCGGTGGATGATTGGATTGATTTAATTGCTTAGTGAATGCCGCCTTTAACGCAAAAAAAGGGGGAGGCCGCGAGGCCTCCCCCTTCTCAGTTCAAGCGTACGGCTCGG
>CALJNY010000027.1 GCA_937981515.1 uncultured Collinsella sp.
TGCCCGATCTGCGCGCGCTGGGTCGGGCGGCGCGTGAGGCCCATGCACTGCTCGTCGTTGACAACACGGTGACTTCTATCTTTGGCTGCGATCCTTTGCGTTTGGGTGCCGTGCTGTCGCTCGAGGCACTCGACCGTGCGTGCGCCGGTGAGGCGCCGCGCAAGCTTGTGGCGGCGTCGGTCGCGCGCTCGCAGCTTAAGCGCCATCGCGTGGACGCCGCTGCCGAGTGCGCGCATGCCCTGCTCGAGGGGTGCGGATTGATCGCGCTCGACTTGTCCTCCGATGAGGCTGAAGCTCTAGAGCACGGGCTCGACACGCTCGACACTCGCATGCAGGCGCATTTCGACCGCGCCCGTGCGCTGGCTGAATATTTGGCCGCGAACGAGATGGTGCGCAACGTGCGCTATCCCGGGCTGACCTCGCATCCCGATCACGCCATCGCGACCGGCATCCTGGAGCACGGTTTTGGCCCGGCAGTTGAATTTGACCTTATCGAATGCAGCGCGGGCGAATTCTTCAGCATACTGCCAGACGAATTCCGCACATCGCCCGCCGGCGGCGCAACAACGCGCCTTTCGGCCCCACGCGGCAAGCAGGGGAGCACCATCCGCCTCTTCGCCGGTATCGACAATCCTCTGGTAGTAGCGTCCACCCTAGACAACGCCCTCCGCAAGTAGCTAAATCATCCTCAACTCCATAAGTTGCGGTGAAATAGGGATTGGTTTACGGCTTTATCGGCATAAACAGTCCCTATTTCACCGCAACTTATGAGAAGGGGTTGTGCAGCTAAAAAAGCCCCGTCCCAAATTAGCTACTTTTTGATGCTGGCGATGAGGGCGTCGGCTTTTGTAGCGATGATGTTGTTGATGTCGGCCTGGAGGGCTTCGTAGACTTCGATGGCTCGCTCGCCGGCGGGGGTGAGCGTGGATCCGCGGGCTCCGTCGCGCTCGATGAGTTTGCATCCCAGCTGCCCTTCGGCCTCGTTCACAATGCGCCACGCTTTGGAATAGGCCATGCCCATGCTCTTGGCGGCACGGTTGAGCGAGTGCTCGCGGGCTATGCCCTGCAGCAGTAAGACACAGCCGTGGCCAAACACGCCCGGCAGATCTTTGTCGCACGCTTGAATGACCAACTTTGCCGTCGTCTTGTACTTCATGTGCCTCGCGTCTCCCCGCTAAAGTGTTTGCTGGGCAAACTCAAAGTCTGCGTCAAACCCTCGTGTGCTCTTCTTAAATCATGCATTGTAGCAGTCAAAGTGCGTTAAGATACTTCCCCAGTATTGGGCGCCCAAGGTTGGGCTGGGTCCTACGAGGCCTGCAGCCGACCGGTCGCATGGAAAAAGGAGAAACATGGCTACGTTCTTTCCCGGTGAGTCCCACACGTTTTCGGAGTATCTGCTGGTCCCTGGTTACTCGTCCTCGCAGTGCATCCCCAACAACGTCTCTCTTAAGACGCCGCTGACCCGCTTTAAGCGCGGTGAGAAGCCGGCAATCACCCTGAACATCCCCATGGTTTCCGCCATCATGCAGTCCGTCTCGGGCGTCGACATGGGTGTCGCGCTCGCTACCGAGGGTGGCCTGTCCTTCATTTACGGTTCCCAGAGCGCCGAGTCCGAGGCCGCTATGGTCAAGGCCGTCAAGGATCACAAGGCCGGCTTCGTTCAGTCCGATTCTACGCTGACCCCCGACATGACCATGGAGCAGGTCATCGAGCTCAAGGAGAAGACCGGTCACTCCACCATGCCGGTTACCGACGATGGCACTCCCAAGGGTAAGCTCCTGGGCATCGTCACCAGCCGTGACTATCGCCCCAGCCGCGATGACCACCAGACGAAGGTCTCCGAGTTCATGACCCCGCGTGAGCAGCTCATCGTGGGCGACAAGAACATCAGCCTCAAGGTTGCCAACGACGTCATCTGGGACAACAAGCTCAACGCCCTGCCCATCGTCGACGACAACGATCACCTGATGGGCATCGTCTTCCGTAAGGACTACGACAGCCACAAGACCAACCCCAACGAGCTGCTCGACGGCGACAAGCGCTACATGGTCGGTGCCGGCATTAACACCCGCGACTATGCCGAGCGCGTGCCGCTGCTTATCGAGGCCGGTGCCGACGTCCTGTGCATCGACTCTTCCGAGGGCTTCAGCGAGTGGCAGAAGCGCACCATCGAGTGGATCCGCGCCAACTACGGCGAGGACGTCAAGGTCGGTGCCGGTAACGTCGTCGACGCCGAGGGCTTCCGCTTCCTGGCCGACTGCGGTGCCGACTTCATCAAGGTCGGTATCGGCGGCGGTTCCATCTGCATTACCCGTGAGACCAAGGGCATCGGCCGTGGCCAGGCTACCGCGCTGATCGACGTCTGCCGCGCTCGCGACGAGTACTACGAGGAGACCGGCGTCTACGTGCCCGTGTGCTCCGACGGCGGTATCGTCTACGACTACCACATGACGCTCGCCCTTGCCATGGGTGCCGACTTTATGATGCTGGGCCGTTACTTCGCCCGCTTTGACGAGAGCCCGACCGAGCGCGTCAACGTCAACGGTCAGTACATGAAGGAGTACTGGGGCGAGGGTTCCGCGCGTGCCCGCAACTGGCAGCGCTACGACCTGGGCGGCGCCGCGAAGCTCAGCTTCGTCGAGGGCGTCGATTCCTACGTCCCGTACGCCGGCTCCCTCAAGGACGGCGTGGGCGGCACGCTCTACAAGGTCAAGTCCACGATGTGCAACTGCGGTGCCCTCTCGATCCCCGAGCTCCAGGAAAAGGCACGCCTGACCCTGGTGAGCTCGACCTCGATCGTCGAAGGCGGCGCCCACGATGTTGTCGTCAAGGACTCCCAGCAAAGCGTCAGCTACCGCTAAGCGGCTTTCCCAAGCACCGCACCTTGCCGTTCAAACCGTCGCTCGCGTACCAAAGTACGCGTCGCTCCTCTTTCACGGCAATCTGCGGCACTTGGAAAACCCGGCCATGCTTGGACGGTAACAAATAGCGGTTGATTCACAACCACGTTATTTAGATAAAGCGAGATGCCTGCAAGTCGCAGGCATCTCGCTTGTCGTATTTGCTATTATCAGTCAAGTTAACCTTAGGGTCGGTCGGCTTGGCTTTGTTCGCTACAAGTTCCGCACGCAAAGAAGAGCACTTAATGTGCTCTTCATCTTGCGCAGGACTGTCCGCAGTAGCGAACAAAGCCAAGCCGACCGACCCCAGCTAAGATTAAAGGAGCTGATATGTGCGATTGCACAGATCATAAGGACGAGATCCCTGCCTACGACGCGCAGGCCATTGAGTCCAGGTGGATGAAGGCCTGGGAGGACTCCAACCTCTTTGCCGTCGACACCGACGACAGCAAGCCCAAGAAGTACGTGCTCGAGATGTTCCCGTATCCGTCGGGCGACCTGCACATGGGTCACGCGCGCAACTATACCATCGGCGATGCCATGGCCCGTCAGGCCCGCATGCGCGGCTACGACGTGCTGCACCCCATCGGCTTCGATGCCTTTGGTCTGCCTGCCGAGAACGCCGCCATCAAGCACAACACGCAGGCTGCCGCCTGGACGTATAAGAACATGGATCAGGCACTCGCCACGATGAAGCGCATGGGCTTCTCCTACGATCTGGATCGCATGGTCAAGACCTGCAGCCCCGACTATTACCGCTGGGGCCAGTGGATCTTTGAGAAGCTGTGGGAAAAGGGCCTGGTCTACCGTAAGAAGAACCCGGTCAACTGGTGCCCCACCTGCAAGACCGTTCTGGCTAACGAGCAGGTCACCGAGGGCAAGTGCTGGCGCTGCGGCACCGAGCCCGAGAAGCGCGACCTTGAGCAGTGGTACTTCAAGATCACCGAGTACTCTCAGGAGCTGCTCGACGATCTGGAGAAGCTCCCCGGCTGGCCCGAGCGCGTCAAGCAGATGCAGGCCAACTGGATCGGCCGCTCCGAGGGCGCCGAGGTCGACTTTACCCTGTGTGACAAGGATGGCGAGCCCATCGAGGGCGACGAGGGTAAGATCACCGTCTTTACCACGCGTGCCGACACGCTCTTCGGTGTCTCCTTCTTTGTCCTGGCTCCCGAGTACGCGCGCCTGCATGAGCTCGTCGAGGGCACGGAGTACGAGGAGGCCGTCACCAAGATCGTCGAGGATTCCAAGCATATCTCTGCCGTCGAGCGTGCCCAGGGCACCCTCGAGAAGCACGGCGCCTTTACCGGCCGCTACGTGGTGAACCCCGTCAACGGCGAGAAGGTCCCCGTGTGGGTTGCCGATTATGTTGTTGCCGACTACGGCACCGGCGCCGTCATGGCTGTTCCCTGCGGCGACCAGCGCGACTTTGAGTTTGCCCGCAAGTATGACCTGCCGATCGTGCCGATCATCCTGGACGATGACGATCGTGCTGCCGTCGAGGCTAGTGGCGAGACCATCGATACCTTCCATGCCGAGACCGTCGACTGGGATTGCGCCCACGCTGCCGAGGGCACGCTTGTCCAGTCCGGCAAGTACACCGGCATGCGCGGCGGCAAGCACTCCGAGGGCGAGGCCGCGATCGTGGCCGACCTCGAGGCCATGGGCTGCGGCCGTCGCAAGGTCGAGTTCCGTCTGCGCGACTGGCTCATCAGCCGCCAGCGTTACTGGGGCAACCCCATCCCGGCCATCCACTGCGAGCACTGCGGCATCGTGCCCGTGCCCGAGGACCAGCTGCCGGTGACGCTGCCCGAGAACCTGGACCTGGGTGCCGGCGAGACCCTCGCCGAGTGCAAGGAGTTCTACGAGACCACCTGCCCGGTCTGCGGTCGCCCGGCCAAGCGCGAGACCGATACCATGGACACCTTTACCTGCTCCAGCTGGTATTACCTGCGCTATACCGACCCGCACAACACCGAGCTGCCCTTCTCCCGCGAGGCTGCCGACCGTTGGATGCCCGTCGATAACTACATTGGCGGCATCGAGCACGCCATTTTGCACCTGCTCTACAGCCGCTTCTTTACCAAGGCACTACGCGACCTGGGTCTGCTGAGTGTTGACGAGCCCTTCACCAACCTGTTGTGCCAGGGCATGGTCAAGGACGAGAACGGCGACACCATGTCCAAGTCCAAGGGCAACGTCGTGCCCCCGAGCTCGGTCATCGAGCCCTACGGCGCCGACACCATGCGTCTGGCGATCCTGTTTATCGCCCCGCCCGAGAAGGACTTCGATTGGGATCCCAAGGCCGTCGAGGGCGCTAACCGCTTTATTAAGCGCGCCTGGCGTATCGTGTGGCAGCTCGTCCAGTCGGGTGACGCCAACGTGGCCTTCGACAAGTCCGCGCTCGACGAGACCGCGATGAAGCTCTACCGCGAGCGTCACCGCACTATCGCCAAGTGCACCGAGGACTTCGATCGCGGCCAGTTCAACACCGCGATCTCGGCCGTCATGGAGCTCGTCAACGCGGCGAGCGCCTACCTCAACGCCACTGAGGGCGATTCCCGTGACAAGGCGCTGTGCTATGGCGTGGCCAAGGATATCGTGAGCGTCCTTGCCCCCATCTGCCCGTTCTGGGCCGACGAGCTGTGGCACGAGGCACTCGGCTGCGAGGGCAACGCCTACACCGCCGCCTGGCCCGAGTTCGACCTGGCCGAGTCCATCGAGGACCCGGTGCAGATCGTCGTGCAGGTGCTCGGCAAGGTCCGCGGCCGCGTCGACGTCGCCCGTGATGCCTCCAATGAGGATATGCAGGCTGCCGCCGAGGAAGCCGTTGCCAAGTGGCTTGAGGGCAAGACGGTCGTCAAGGCCATCTGCGTGCCTGGCAAGCTGGTTAACCTGGTGGTCAAGTAAGCGCTGCGCGCATAGTTGACATAAAAAGCGAGGGACGATTCCGCAGGGAGTCGCCCCTCGTCTTGGTTA
>CALJNY010000028.1 GCA_937981515.1 uncultured Collinsella sp.
ATGATGGTAATAATGATGACGTTGGTTTGCCCGTCACCCAATAGCGCGTGGCCCCACTCGATGGTGCGCAGGCCCTCAATGGCTGTGGTGACCGTGACCGCGGGGGTGAGGATGCCGTCGGCGAGCAGCGCCGCGCCGCCGATCATACCGGGGAGAATCAGCCACGGTGCCACCTTGCGCACGAGACTGAACAGGGCGAAGATGCCGCCTTCGTTATGGTTGTCGGCCTTCATGGCGATTACAACGTACTTGACCGTGGTCACGAGTGTCATGGTCCAGATGACGAGCGAAAGCGCGCCCAGAATCATGTCCTCGCTGACGGTGCCGATGCCGCCGTTGTTGGCGACGATTGATTTCATGGTGTACATGGGGCTCGTGCCGATGTCACCGTAGACGACGCCGAGCGTTACGAGCAGCATGCCAGCGGAGAGGGGAATGGCTCCATGCCCGCCTTGACTACGCTGGTCTTGGAGGCTTGCCTCCGGCTTGTTGTGTGCCACGTGGACTCCCTTGGACATCTGGCCTCTGCCACGAGCAGTAGACCTTTATGCCATCTTTATACATACAAGAGCAGTTTGGCACATCGGGGTGTTTTAGACAATAATCCCCATCTGGGGATTATTCATATACGCAGGTAGTATTTCAGAGCAGGGGCTATTAAGCACGTGCTGTCTGGGCGATGCCGGCCTTGGCGTTTGTGCGTTTGCCGGCGAGTTCGCAAAAAATCGCGCCGCCGATGATAAGTGTGGCACCCATCAGGCGGACCGGTGTTATGGCTTCACCTAAAAGGATGGCGGAAAACACGACGGCCGAAAGCGGCTCGAGGTAGCCGACGACCGCGACGGTCTGGACGGGCAGCTTGGCGACGGCACTAAAATAAAGCAGGCAACCGATGCCGGTGTTGACGACGCCGAGCATAGCGACGGCGCGCCAATCGATGCCGGCGGCAATGCTGGGGGAGAGGAACGAGGGGGCACCTTGCGTGAAGAGCGTAAGGACCAGCGCGGTCACAAAGGCGGCGCTCACCTGGAGCGTGGAGTTCTCGAGACCTTCGATATGTGGCGCACCCTTGCTGGCGATGACCATCAATGCATAGCAGAAGGCCGAGGCGATGCCGCACACGATGCCTGCGATGGGCATATTGCCGCCGAGGCCTTGGGCCGCGATGAGGAAGGCGCCGCAGGCGACAGCTATGAAGCCGGCGATTTTGCCGCCGGTCAGCTTCTCGCCAAAAATGAGCGGGGAGAGGGCCATAACGATGATGGGGCCGCAGTAGTACAGCAGCGAGGATACGCCGACGCCGATCGTCTGGTAGGCACGGAACAGAAAAATCCAGCTGGCACCCAGCGCGGCTCCCGAGAGAAGGAGTGCTGCGGCTTCGCGGGGACGAGATGGCGCCTGCAGTTTATGGTGTTGGGTGATGGCGAGGATGGTGACAAGCGAGAGGGCGCCCAAAAACGTGCGCAGGAGCACGATATCGGAGCTCGGCAGCGCGATGGCGGCGGCGATGATGCCGTTAGAGCCAAACAATAGCAATGCTGCTAAGTACGTAAACAGTCCGTTGTTCATGCGCTGACATCCCCCTCTATATCCGAGCATGTTCACTATGGGTGAACTGGCCTTAGAAGAAAAGCGAATATAATGCATGGATAACATGACAAAAACTCATGCAAAGGTGGAGGGGTGCCGTGGAAACGAATATTCAAAAGATGCAAGTGCTGCTCGAGACGGTGCGTGCCGGCAGCTTTACGCGTGCTGCAGAGCGGCTGAGCTATTCGCAGTCGGGCGTGAGCCGCATGGTGGGCGACCTTGAGGCAGACTGGGGTTTTAAGGTGCTTGATCGCAGCCGCGAGGGCGTGGTGCTTTCTGCCGACGGGCGGCAGGTCATGCCGGCAGTCGAGGCGTTATGCGAAGAGTTTGGCCGCCTGCAGCGACGTGTGGACGAGATGCGAGGGCTCATGCGTGGCAAGGTCTGTATCGGTACGTTTTCGAGCGTGGCGACCCATGTACTGCCGCCGGTGATCGCGCGGTTTCGCGCCGATTACCCGGATGTCGATTACGAGCTGCTGATGGGTGATTACTCCGAGATTGAGCAATGGGTGGCGGAGGGCCGCTGCGACCTGGGCTTTATTCCGCGCGAGCCACGCGGCGCCGGCATGGCGTCGCGGCCGTTGGTACAAGACGAGCTGATGGCCGTGGTGCCAGCGGGCTCCTCGCTTGCCACCGCGGAGGTCGTTTCCCTTGCCGATTTGGCCAACGAGCAGTTTATTCTGCTGGAACGCGGTAGCGACGACGAGATTACGCCGCTGTTCCGTCGGGCGGGGCTGACGGTGCGCTCCAAGCTGTCGACCTGGGATGACTATGCGATTATGGCCATGGTCGAGGACGGCCTGGGCGTGAGCATTCTTCCCGCGCTCATCTTGCGCCGCTGCCAGTTCGATGTTGCCGTGCGCCCGCTCAAGGGACATCCTCATCGGCAGATCAACGCCATATACCGCACCGCCGACGTTTCGCTCGCGGCGGCTCGTTTCCTCGAATATCTCTAAAAGCGCGTGCCCGTTGTCCACCTCGGGACGATTCTCGGGGTTCGGTACATTTTCTTGTGAAATTGAACTTCCAGATAATGCGCCGCGCTATACTGCTTGCTAAATTGAACCTTGGTTCAATTCGTGTTCTATAAATTGAACTTTGCCAGCAAGGAGGTTCCTGTGGCCCAAGAGACGTTTAGCGATCGCCTGCGACAGACCATGTCCGATCGCGACGTTCGCCAGTCGGACGTAATCCGCGCATCGGAGATGCTCGGCAAAAAACTCGGCAAGAGTCAGATGAGCCAATATGTGAGTGGCAAGACGATTCCGCGGCGCGATGTGGCAGAGCTGCTCGCCCGCATTTTGGAGGTCGATGTTTCCTGGCTGCTTGCCGGTGACGCCGATCAAGGCGAGACATCATCGCCTCGCAACGATTCCAAGCCCGAACCCCATCCCTCAGCTCAAATTCCAAGGAGCACCACCATGCGTACTTTTTCTAAATCCACCAAGCTTGATAACGTCCTGTATGACGTGCGCGGTCCCGTCGTCGACGAGGCTGCCCGCATGGAGGACGAGGGCGAGCGCATCCTCAAGCTCAATATCGGCAATCCGGCGCCCTTCGGTTTCCGCACGCCCGATGAGGTCATTAAGGATATGCGCCAGCAGCTGCCCGACTGCGAAGGCTATTCCAACTCGCGCGGCCTGTTTTCTGCGCGCAAGGCGATCATGCAGTATTCGCAGATCAAAGGCCTGCCCAATGTTCAGATGGAGCACATCTACACGGGCAACGGCGTGTCCGAACTCATTCAGCTTTCGATGAACGCGCTGCTCGACAATGGCGACGAGATTCTGATCCCTAG
>CALJNY010000029.1 GCA_937981515.1 uncultured Collinsella sp.
GGGCTACCCCTGCCCCCATCGGCATCTTCATCACCACAAACTTCCAGCTTATCGCCATGGTATTTGTCGCGATCATCATCTTGCTGGACGCCATCATCTACCTGCCGTTCTTGAAGGCGTACGATAAGCTGCTCTGCGACCAGGAGGCCGAGCGCGCCGCCGAGCTGGGTCTCGAGTCCGACGGTGCTGCCACCATCGCCGCCAGCACCTCTGCGCCCGCTGTCGAGCAGACCACCGCTTCCGTCGAGCCGACCGCCGCTGCCGCCGACAGCAAGCCTGTCGCCGATCAGCCCGAGCCCGCCTCCGACGCATCCGCCAAGAAGGATGTCGATGGCCTGAAGGTCCTCGTCCTGTGCGCCGGCGCCGGCACCTCTGCCATGCTCGCCAACGCCATCAAGGAAGGTGCCGCACAGACCGGAGAGAACATCGCTTCCTCCGCAGGCGCCTATGGCCAGCACACTGCCATCATGGATCAGTACGACGTTATCGTGCTTGCCCCGCAGGTTCGTAGCTACTACAACGACATGAAGGCCGACACTGATCGTCTGGGCATTAAGCTGCTCGCTCCCCGCGGTAAGGAATATATCGACCTCACCCGCGACCCCGCTGGCGCCATCAAGTGGCTCCGCGAGAACCTCGACTAGTTCCTCCCTCTGTTGGTGCCCGGATCCCCAGTTCGGGCATCTCTCCCTATTCGTATCCCGCAGAAAGGATGACTCATGACCAACCCCATGCAGTTCCCCGACGGCTTTGTGTTTGGCGGCGCCACCGCCGCTTACCAGGTTGAGGGCGAGACCCGCACGCACGGCAAGGGCAAAGTGCCCTGGGACGATTTCCTGGCAGCTCAGGGTCGCTTCTCCCCCGATCCCGCAAGCGATTTCTACAACAAGTACCCGGTCGATATCGACCTGTGCCAGCGCTTCGGCATCAACGGTATCCGCGTCTCCATCGCTTGGAGCCGCATCTTCCCCAACGGTACTGGCGAGATTAACCCCGAGGGTGTTTCCTTCTATCACGAGCTCTTTGCCACCTGCAATAATGCCGGCGTTATCCCCTATGTCACGCTCGATCACTTTGATACACCTGAGGCCTTTTACCAGAACGGCGGCGAGGGTTTCCTGACGCGCACGACGATCGACGCCTTTGTCGAGTACGCCAAGTTCTGCTTTGCCGAGTTCACCGAGGTCAAGCACTGGTTTACCTTTAACGAGATTCCCGCGACCGCCGAGGGCAGCTTTATCGTCGGCAACTGGCCGCACGGCGAGAAGTATCGCCTGGACAAGGCCTTCCAGCTCATGCACAACATGATGGTGGCCCACGCCAAGGCTGTCGTCGCCTTCCATGAGGGCGGCTTTGAGGGCGAGATCGGCATCGTCCAGAACCTGGAGCCCAAGTATCCCCTCGACCCCAACAACGCCGCCGACTGCGAGGCAGCTCGCATGGCCGACGTCATCAACAACCGCTGGGTACTCGACGCCACCTTCCGCGGACACTATGCAGCCGACACCATGGAGGCTGCGACCAAGCTGGCCCATATCGCCGGCGGCGAGCTCGACGTCCGCGACGAGGACATCGCCGCGCTGACCGCCGCGCTCCCCTACAACGATTGCCTGGGCGTCAACACCTACAAGTGCCAGTTCCTGCGTGCCTCCGAGGGCGAAAACGACATCAACCACAATG